>JAODGF010000030.1 GCA_025464645.1 Methanosarcinales archaeon | reverse complement strand
TCATATTTCTCACTCCTATATCAATAAATCTTTACCTAATTTTTTTATTTATTTTTTGTGAAGGAAAATTTTAAACTCTTAAACTTAAAACCGAAAACCTTTTATACTATGAAACATAAAAGGGGAGATTATACTTATAAAGATGGATGACAAAAGCGAGGTGTGAGAGATAAAAATGGTTGCGAAAAGGATAGGTATTAGGGGATTGATGTCCGTAGTATTTCTACTTGCATGTGTATATGTACTTTACACGGCAGCGGGTCAAATTGGAGCAATAGGTTCTATATCTGTCTCTTCTTCACCTCTCGGCGCAGATATATCACTTGATGGCGTACCTATAAACGCGGTAACACCTTACACGATAGAACATTTGGATCCGGGCACCCACACAATTGAGCTCTCTCTTGAGGGTTATCAAGATTGGTCAACACCTGTGCAGGTAACGTCTGGTGAAACATCAGAGGTTCATGCAGTATTGACTCCTGTACCGACACCGACTCCTTCACCAACGCCACCAGCCACAGGTTCCATCTCTGTCACTTCTGAACCTTCCGGTGCAACGATAGAATTAGACACCCCTGCTGGTCCGTTTGTTGGTCCGTCAGTAAAAACACCATACACGTTTACCAAGGTAGAACCCGGCACTTGTACAATAAAACTCTCTCTTGAGGGTTATCAGGATTGGGGACCAACAGATGTACAGGTAAGGGCTGGCAGCACTTCCTACGTTCATGCAACATTAACCCCCATTGTAACGACAGGTTCTATCTCAATCTCCTCTTCGCCTTCCGGTGCAAATGTGTACTTAGATAATGCATACAAAGGAATAACACCACTTACGATTACTGATGTATCTCACGGGCACCATAGCCTTGAACTCACACTTGCAGGTTATCAGGACTGGCCAACAAGTGTAGAAGTAAAAGCTGGCGAGACATCATACATATCAGCAACGTTAACTCCAAAGCCTCCGGCAACAGGTTCTATCTCGGTTTCTTCTTCTCCATCCGGTGCACGTATATACGTGGACGGCTCATATAAAGGAAGAGCGCCAGAAACAATTAGTTATGTAACGCCTGGCTCCCATACTGTTACGCTTAAACATGACGGGTATTATGATTGGTCAATATCCATAAAAGTAACAGCAAGTAGCACTTCATACGTATCCGCATCATTGACTCCCATTCCTTACCCAACGACAGGTTTTATCTCCGTGTCTTCCTCACCCTCTGGTGCATTTATTCACCTGGATGGTTCTTATAAAGGGACGACACCAAAAACTATAACTCACGTCTCTCCAGGCTATCATACAATCGAATTAGAGCACAGCGGATACTATGACTGGACAAGCACTGTTAGGGTAAAAGCAGGGAGTACGTCATACGTATCTACATCATTGACCCCAATTCCTTCACCAACAACAGGTTTCATCTCAGTTACTTCTTCTCCTTCTGGTGCAAATGTTTACCTGGATGGTGCATACCAGGGAAGAACGTCTGCTTCGGGTGATTTGATAATTGTTGCAGTAGCTCCTGGTCACCACACAGTTTCAGTTGACCTTTCAGGTTATCAGCATTGGGAAACAGGAGTAGATGTAACTGTTGGAGGGACTTCTCATGTATCTGCATCATTGGTTCCTGCTCATGTGCCAACACCGGCACCGGCAACGGGCACTATCGTTGTGTCTTCTTCACCCTCTGGTGCAAATGTGTATTTAGATGACACATACAAAGGAATAACGCCTCTTACGATTACTGATGTTTCCACGGGCACACATACGATTGAGGTAAAACTTGAGGGGTATCAAGATTGGTCAACAAGCGTGCAAGTAGCCGCAGGCGGCACTGCTTCCGTACCAGCATCATTGACCCCGAGTACAACGTCCACTCCAACCCCAAAGACTCCAACAACGGTTTTGGGTGTTATAGTTGCGTTGGTTATAAGTGGTATTCTTGCTCTCACAAAAAGGAGAGTGCATTAAAACTAAAATTTATTTTCTGTTTCACTCCACCGTTACACTCTTTGCCAGATTCCTCGGCTTGTCTATTTCACATCCACGCTCTTTTGCCGTCCAGTATGCGAGTAAGTGAAGGGCAACAGTATTAGGGATTGGAGAGAATATTGTGCTTGTCTCTGGAACTCTTATCACCGCATCCACATATTTCTCCACTTCTTCGTCCCCTTCTTCTGCTATTGCAATCACCGGAGACCCTCTTGCCTTTATCTCCTTCACGTTCCCCAGGGTCTTCTCATAAATATTTTGCGAAGCTTGCGTAGCGTTTTTGATCAAACTTTTTTTAAAAGGTTGTTGATCAAACTTTCCTAAAGGCTGACGTGTTAGAATCGCAACCACGGGCGTATCCTCGGTAAGCAGTGCAAAAGGTCCGTGTTTGAGTTCCCCTGCTGCGTATCCCTCTGCATGTATATACGATATCTCCTTCAGTTTTAATGCACCTTCCAGGGCAATAGGCAGGTTCACCCCCCTCCCAACAAAAAACGCATGCTCGTATTTGGAAAGGTACCTGGCATGCCTTTGTATATTTGTATCCTCCTCGTCAAGCACTATTTGAGCTATTTTCGGCATTCCCCTCAGCTCCTCAAGATATCCCCTAAACTCACTCTCCGGCATCTTCGCGAGGGACAAACCAAGCAGATAAAAAATGACAAGTTGTGCAACAAAGCTTTTTGTCGCTGCAACGCCTATCTCCGGACCCGCTCCCGTGTATATCGTCTCGTCCGCAATCCTCGTTGCCGAACTGCCTAAAACATTTGTTATTGCTACCGTTTTACTACCGTATCTCTTCGCTTTTTTCAGTGCCATCAATGTATCTGCCGTCTCCCCTGATTGCGTAATCGCCATTGCTATTATATTCGTTCCATCAAGCACAAAATCCGAGTAATTGAACTCTGATGCAAGCTCCACCTGGACGGGAACCCTTGCCAAATTCTCTATTATCTGTTTCCCGCACAGAGTGGCATAGTAGGACGTTCCGCAGGCAACCATCAAAATGCTTTTGCCTTTCGCATTGCCTTCAAGCTCAAACCCCAGATTTATCCTATCCTCTGCTAAGTAACCTCTAAGTGTATCCATAATTGCCCTTGGCTCCTCATGGATTTCTTTCAGCATAAAGTGCTCATATCCTCCTTTCTCGGCGTCTTCTATCGTCCAGGGTATTAATCTTTCTTCCCGCCTTACCTCGACACCTCCGTTCTCTATGTATATTGAATCCTTTTTTACAACTGCGAGGTCTCCTTCCTCCAGATAAATTACCCTGTTCGTCTGTTCAAGCACTGCCGGTACGTCAGAAGCAATAAAATTCTCACGGTCTCCAACACCTATAATGAGCGGAGATTCATTCCTCGCTGCTACTAAACCCTCAAACCCCTTTTCCGCAACAATTATTGCATAAGACCCTTTCAAACGAGCTAAAGCTTCCCTTACCGCTTCCTTTAGTTGCCAATTAAACTTCTTTAATGAAAGGTTTATCAAATGCGGTATGACTTCCGTATCCGTCTCTGATACGAACTCGTATCCCTGGTTCAAAAGCTCCTCTTTTATATGTTGGTAGTTCTCGATTATACCATTATGAACAACGGCAATTTCTCCTTTGCCATCAAGATGAGGATGAGCATTTCTCTTCGATGGCTCTCCATGTGTCGCCCATCTCGTATGTCCAATTGCTACATTACCCCTATACTCTGATTCCGACAGGTTCTTTTTCAAATGGTCTATGGTTCCTGCATCCTTATGCAGCTTTGGATTGCCATCTTCTAATAATACAAACACACCACATGAATCATATCCCCGGTATTCAATCCTTTTCAACGATTCTAAGATGATTGGTAGCGCTTCTCTTTCTCCTACATACCCCACAATTCCACACATTTTTTATACTACCAAGCTACCATCCGGTATTCTTCCACTTAGCTCCCTCATTGATTTTATCCTACAACGATTTCCAATTATCGTTCCCGGGTAAGCGATTACATTGCTTCCTATCTCGCAATATTCACCTACCATCGCTCCAACTTTCACCCGGCGATGTTCACCTCCAATTTCTATATCTGCTTCTTCGCTTCTTGCTATGAATCCTCCCTCCGTATACGAGCCGCTATCAAAAATAGAATCTTGAATAGCAGAGAACGAGCCGATTTTCACCATGTCTGTTAACACCGAGTTCTTAATCTCTGTAAACGCGCCTATTGTAACATCATTTCCTATACTCGTGGATGGGAAAATACATGCATTAGGACCAATCTCGCAATTCTCTCCTATAATAACAGGTCCTTTCACATACGAATTTGCCCTTATTACTGAATTTTTACCTATTGTCACTCGTCCATCTATTGTCACACCACGTTCTATTTTCCCCTTCACTTCCGCCGGGTTCTCCCTTAAGACTATGCCATTCAAACTCAGGATGTCCCAGGGATAAACCGCATCCAACCAGGCTCCATGCGTTTCACATGCTTTTACACGATTACCTCTGCGAATCATGCTCAATAAGCCTGATATCAGGTCATCATCTAAAAATGCGAATATTCCCTGCTCAAAGGCATATATTCCGGTATTGACCAGATTGCTTATCTCTTTGCTTGGTTTCTCTATAATATCCTTGATCATTCCATTTTCCACCGTTACAACACCATATTTGCTCACATCATTATGCACTTTTATTAATATCCCATTTTCATCTATATCCAAAAGACCGGAATCCGAAATGGTATCAGCTTGAATTACGTTATCGCCAGGCAAAACAAGAAATTTATCATCTGTTTTTCCCTCTGCCTGTTTCAGTGCATCCCCAGTTCCAAGCAGGTGTTTCTGGAAAACATAATCTATTTCCACGCCTAAAGCCTTCCCGTCTTCAAAATAATCCATTATTTTCTCTTTTTTATAACCCACGACAAATATAATCCGTCTTATTCCGTTTCTTTCTAATGCCTCAACTACATACTGCATAATCGGCTTGTTCGCTACCTTTATCATTACCTTTGGCTTCGAAGCTGTAAACGGTCTTAGCCTTTCTCCTTCTCCCGCAGCAAGCACTACTGCCTGTTTAAACGACATTTACGACACGAAATCACTTGCCTTTGGCATTTCCAGCTTCATTCCCTTCCTTTTTCTCACTTCCATCACCTTTTCGCCGAACAGGTTTTGAGGTATGGGCTTGAAGCCAGCGAACTCGGTGCTCCATAGCGCTCTACCTTCCGTTGCAGACCTTATGTCACCAGCAAAGCCAATCATCTCTGCGACTGGCGCTTCTGCCTGCAATGAGACCATATCGCCTTCGGTTTTTATGTCCAGTATCTGCCCTCTTCTGCCCTGTATCTCGCGCGTTACATTCCCAAGCAAATTCTGCGGTATATTTATGAACACTTCCTGGACAGGTTCGAGGAAGGTAGCGCGTGCAAGCAGCATAGCAGCAAGTATAGCACTTCGCACTGCGGGAATAACCTGTGCAGGTCCCCGGTGTATCGAATCCTCGTGCAGCTTTACGTCCATCAGCTTTACTTTTACACCTCTACACTTCTCCTTTGCTAAGGGTCCCTTCTGCATTACGTCCTCAAAGCCCTCCTGGATCAGTTCCATCGTCTCTCGCAGATACTGAATCCCTTTTGTCATATCTATCAGCACGTTGCCCTCGATGATATTAACGACTCTCTTTGCTTCCTCTTTGGGCATACCTGCCTCCACCAGTTTATCTCGCATCACAACTTTGTCTTTGCCCACGGTTATCCCTTCTGTTATTATCTTTCCTACTACTTCTGCACCCAAAGGTTCGACTTCAAAATAGAACTTGTTGTGCCTGTTAGGCGATTTCCCTTCCACGGGACCTGCATGCCCTTCCACCGTCTCACGATAAACGACAATAGGTGGCGAAGCGATTATAGGAACGTCCTCATCATATTCTATCCGGTGCGTGATTATTTCAAGATGCAGCTCTCCCATTCCCGATACGAGATGTTCACCTGTTTCCTCGTTTATCTCCACGCGTATCATCGGGTCTTCTTTCGCCAGCTTCCTGAGCACCTCTATCAGTCGAGGTAAGTCTTTCGTGCTCTTTGCTTCCACCGCGACTGTAACAACCGGCTCACTGTAATGTTTCATGCTCTCGAATGGAACCATCTCAGTAGTAGAAAGCGTAGAACCTACCACAGCGTCTTTCAGACCTACGAGAGCAACTATGTTACCCGCGGGCACCTTATCCACCTCCACACGTTCCTGTCCCTCGAATATGCCCACCTGCTGAATTCTGTTCTTTTTATACAAGCCGGATATGAACACTTCCGTCCCTTTTTCCACGGTCCCGCTGAAAAGTCTCCCGGTGGCAACTTCACCGGCATGGGGGTCCACAGAGATGCTGGTTACCATAAAAGCGACATCTCCTGTTCTATCACATCGTGCCATGCTCTTACCTATCTCGCTCTCTGCATCGCCTTGCCATATCACCGGAACTCGATACTTCTGCGCTTCCACCGGATTTGGCAGATGCTCTGTGATCATATCAAGAACTGCTTCATAAGCAGGACACTTCAACGCTAATTCCTTCATGTTATTCTGCTTGCAGTACTCGAAAACCTCCTTAAAACTAATCCCTGTCTTTCGCATGGTCGGGACGCTAATAGCCCAGTTATATAATGCGGAGCCAAAAGCGACATTACCCTTTGCTGCATCCAGCTTCCAGTCTTCGTATTTATCCTTTTTCATACCCTGCATCAGTTTGTTTACCTTGTCTATTATCTTACCGAGCCGGATTTGCATCTCCCGCGCATCCACTTTCAACTCGTTTATCATCCTGTCAACCTTGTTAATGAAAAGAACGGGTTTCACGTTCTCTTTCATCGCCTGCCTCAGCACGGTCTCGGTCTGCGGCATAGCTCCTTCCACGGCATCAACGACCACTACGGCACCATCAACCGCTCTCAACGCCCTTGTCACATCGCCACCAAAGTCAACATGACCCGGCGTATCAATAAGATTTATGAGATGCTCTTCACCTTTGTAATCATAAACCATGGATGCATTTGCGGCAAATATCGTTATCCCCCTTTCCTGCTCCAGATAGTAAAAATCCGTGAACAGTTGCTCGCCTGCCAATTCTTTCGATATTATGCCCGCACCTGCAAGTAGGTTGTCAGTCAAAGTGGTCTTTCCATGGTCTATATGAGCAATGATGCCTATGTTCCTTATTCGCTCGGTCTGGTCCATCAATACTTTTACCTTTTCCGCTGCCTTCCTTCCTCTTGTTGCCATTCTTGTATCACCTTGTCTTTTATTTTATATAAGTATAAAAATATAGATATAAGAAATAAATGCCCGGGTGGTGTAGCGGCCTATCATTGAGCCCTGTCGAGGCTCGGACTCGGGTTCAAATCCCGACCTGGGCGTTGAACTCAATTAGAAACCTTGAATCTCAGTATAGCGGCAATCCCTCCCAGCGCGTTAAGCCTCTTGCCCGGCTCGAACTCCGTGCTGAACACTACTACGGTACCCCTCGCTCTTTCTACATCCTTAAGTATACTTTCTATCTCTATTCTCTCCTCCTCGTTCTCTCCTTCCCTTATTCCCGGCACCATAAGCTTTTCATCACTGACAAGTAAAGTTTCTATTGCACCGTACCGCAAAGCATTTATCACCTGGGCTTTTCCATATACCGCCCTCCCGTTCTTCTCCTTGCTTATCTCTTCCATTAACCTATCCAGCAGCCTAACTTCTCGTGTCAGTCTTTCCTCTCTCTTCAACCTTTCCACAGCTCCTCTTTTCAAAACTTCTATAAATCCTGACATACCTATCGAAGAAGCCTGCTCCATTCTCGTTAGCTTCGCTAAATTCGCATCCTTTTCCTTTAAGAAAGAGAAGAAATCGTTCTTTACAAAGCCAGGACCCGCAATGATTACTGCTTCGGCAGCCGTGCTAAGAAAAGAGTTCTTCAATTGGTTTAGCACAGCATAAAAAAAATCCTTTTTACTTCCCTCTCTTTTGCCTTTATCCATGCCTTTGCCTGAGCCATACCTTATTGAAAAAAGCTCATCCACACCATATTGCCTTACTATACCCGCAATTGCCTCCCCCTCTTCTATGGTGACCACGATTACATCAGGAGAAGCAACGGCTTTTTCCGCCTCTCTTAGCCTTTTTAGCTGGTGCTCTTTCCATGTCTTAACGATGGAAAGCTCCGTACCGGGTTCGATGTTAAAGGTATGATAAGAGCCCAGTTCAGTCTCCAGTCCTTTCTCAATCACCCCTTTTATACGCAATCTACAAGCGAATTTGTGAAATTCGACACTTTCAGCCCTTATGCCCAATCTAAAAGGTTTTTTCTCTGTCTTATCCGGTCTTATCTTATCTGTTGCCTCTTCTATCCTCCTATGCGTAAGAGAATATACAAGGTCTCCTGCTTCTACTACATGCTTGAGATGCCATAAGTCGTCTAACGATTCGGGAATTAGAGAAACTTCTCCAACTTTCCTTTTTTCCCCTCTCGCCTTTATCTTCTTTTTTAATACCTTCATTAAAACCTTTTCTTAGAATAGAAGGAAAAAAGCTTTAAAAAGATGCACAGAAGCACGAGACTAAGACCGTTGGTAGACAGTGCGGCAATGGTTGTAGAGAACGACTTTAAAACTCTGGTGATTGCCGACTTACATTTAGGTATAGAAGCAGAGCTAAGGCAAAAAGGAATAAATATCGGTAGTCAAACGGAGAAATTATTAGAAAGAGCGATAAAGTGTGTAAAAGCTGCTGAGCCTGACGTGATAGTTTTATTAGGTGATGTAAAGCACGCAGTGCCAAAAATATCGTGGATGGATAGAAAAGAAGTGCCTTTTTTCTTAGCCGAACTGACTAAGTATGCACCCGTATACGTGGTTAAAGGGAATCATGATGGGGATTTAGACAAACTGCTGCCACACGCAATGGAGCCCGAGCAGATGCAAAAACACGAGCACAAGGTATATATTAAAAGTACAAGGGGATTCTTGTTTGACGGAGTAGGATATCTGCACGGGCATTCATGGCCTTCACAAGATTTGTTCTCTGCAAAATATATCCTCATTGGGCATAATCATCCAAGGATACGACTTGTAAGTCCAAACTCGCATTATTCGAGCATGAAACCGGTATGGATTCGTGCTAAATGTGATCATGAAGCGGTAAAGAAGCAATATCCGGAGTTAAGCGGCTGGAATGACCCATGGGTGATAATAATGCCTGCGTTTAATGAGATCTGTGGTGGCATCACTTTTAATTCGCCGAATAAAAGGCTTCTGGGACCAATTGCCTCGAAACTTCTTCGCTTAGAGGATATGGAAGTGTATTTGCTGGATGGCACGTATATAGGAAAAGTAGAGGATTTAGAATATGCTCCGCCGGGGATTTGAACCCCGGTCGTGGGCTCGAGAGGCCCGCATGCTTGGCCGAACTACACCAGCGGAGCAAAATTTTTTATTCCAGCTCTTTAAACCTTCGCTCAATAAATGTGTTGCATACCTCATCCGGGTCACCACGCATCACAACCATTCCCTCGTCAATTAATATCGCTTCGTGCGTAAGCTCCCTGATTACGTCAAGCTGATGGCTTACGACCAGAATAGTTGTTCCGAACTCACGATTTAAATCTTTCAGCGAGTTCGTTACAATACGCAGCGAAATCGGATCTATATCACCAAAAGGCTCATCCAATAGCAGAATTTCGCAGTTTGAAGCCATAAGAGAGGCAATTGCAATCCTTATCTCCTCTCCCACGCTCGTCTCAGAGATGTAACGAGTGAATATCCCTTCAGGCAGGTTCACTGCTTTAAGATATGGTTTAGCCGCATTAAATGCCTCACTCGCTGGGAATACGGGAAACAGTTCATCTAACACGTCCATCTCAAGCCCTAACTCCCTGAGTCTACCCTTTGCTTCTTCCTCTGGTAAGTCCGCAAGCCGTAAGAGAACATCGAGTGTGACGTCACTTATCCCAAATTCCTTCGCTCTTTCCATCGCCTGTTTTACCCTCTCAAACTTCTTCAACCCCATCTTCCTGGCAAATAGGTCTTGAACGAGCTGGTAAGGTGGAAGTGCGAACTCTTGATGGATAATACCCAACTTGCTCCTCGCCTCTATTGACCTTTTACCGTATTCTGCAATATTGGCAAAGTCAACAGTACCTATTCTTATCAGAATGTGCCCTCTATCAGGCTTCTCAAAACCGCCCAATAATCTCATCAATACCGTCTTGCCCATTGCAGAGGGACCAACTATCCCAAGTATGTCGCCTTTTGGAACCCTAACATTGACATCCTGCATCTCTATCGTTCTTATCAATGTATGAGACGTGACCAGATCATATTTTTTCCAAGCGCCGTCAATCCAGATTGCCGTATTCCTTTCATCCTTTACCGGAGCTAAAGGTTTTACAGGCTCAAGAGGAGCTAAGAACTTCTCAATCTCGCTTTCCGTATCTCCTTCCTCTACTATCTTCCCCTTATCCATTATGAGTAATCTATCGCAGAGGTACCTATGTACTTCTGGCATGTGCGAAACAAGCAAAATACTGATATCTGTTCTTTCCTTTATCCTTTTCGCCGAGTCGAGCAGGAGTTTTCTGGTCAAGGGGTCTGACATCGTGCCTGGCTCGTCAAGCAATAATAAAGAAGGCTCTTTCGCAAGCTGTCGGGCAAGCAGAACCCTCTGTTTGTCACCGCCACTTAAAATCGTATATAAATGATTCCATTTGTCACGTAATCCAACGAGGTCGAGTATTTTAAATGC
>JAODGF010000029.1 GCA_025464645.1 Methanosarcinales archaeon | reverse complement strand
TCCTCATAAAATCAGTAAGAATATATCTTGTTTATCGCATCTATCAAATCACTCAATCTCGGTTTTACAACCTCCCTCGTAACCTCTCTGGTAGTCACTTGCGTCTTCATTTTTCCTGCGATATTTACAAATGCACGGAATCCAGCTCCCAAATCCAGACCACTCTGCTTCTCCCTTACACTCTCCACCATCTTTTCCGACCATGCATCGAGATAATCCTTCAACTCCTTGCTCAATTCTGGCACACGTTCGTAAATCTCCGTGGTAATCACGAGTAGAATATCTGCATAGTCCACATCAAACAGATTGAGTTTGTCCTTTATCGAGAAGGAAATGACAAATAACTTATTTTAGTTGAATATCGAAAAAATTCATTCCCAATTCTCCAAAAATCTGTACTTCCAGGAGTCCCTTTCATAGACCCATCTCAGTTTCTCCTTTGATGCTTCTATCCCTTTTTCAATCTTCCTCAATTCGGCATCGCTGAGAATGCCTCTTTCATGCAGAAAAGCCGAAAAGTATTCCAGAGCTTTTGGAACCGCCATCCCTCTCGCATCGAGAACGGAAAAGAACCCGAAGAATTCACTAAGGTACGTATCCAGATATTTCGCCGAGAAGGTGAAATAAAATCTATCCTTTCTCCTCGGCACACCTCCAAAATACCCGAAAGCTATATCACAGAGCAAATCGCTTGTTACCCATTCAAATGACTTCTTGATGTGCAAATAGCGAATGAAATCCATACAAAGCAAATATATATTGTCTTCGTAATTGCTACCAGAGGTGGTAAGAAAATCCTCACGTTTCCAATCACTTCTTATCTCTCCTCGTAACGCTTTCATTGTTTTCTGTAAATGCTCATCATCCAGCGTATGTGGATGCTTGTCCCAATAGTCCAACTCCTCCAAATCTCGCCTGAATTCCTCTTCTGCACCCTTCTCCTTATAGTTCGGCGATGTAATATATCTGCTTATGGTACTAAAAAGCGCCATCTCTTGAAGCTCAGCAATTCCAGGGGGTACTATTTCCTCTGAATTTTTTAATTTTTTATATGCCTCACGGCTCAATTGATAGGTCTCTTCTCCTAAACCATATAATCTCAACGCATCCAGCACTTTGAACAGGTAATCTGCATTTCTCTCCGGATCCTCCCTGAAATATCTTGTTGCTTCTTTTATTTTCCCGTGATCATTGCAAGAAGCATAGTAATAGACTAACTTATAGTCACAATATGGATATGTCTCTTTATACAAATCCGGTTTTCGTTCACGGAATCTCTCTAATAACCTGATACCTTCTTTTAACTTACCTCTTGTAACTAAATCATTAAAAACATCCTCAACAGCGTCAAAAAACCTTACCCCTTCCCAGAACTCATCCTTTATTTCAGTCTCAAGAGTGGCATTGAGAAAATCCAGTTTCCTATCGCCCTTCAACGACTTAAACACCCCCCACCATATATCTGCATTCTGAGTCATGCTGCTCGGAAGTCCTTTCGCTTTATAACCCTCTAATTCCCCTACTTCGACTTCGATACCGCCTTGCATCCCTTTTATTCTCTTCTTTTTCTTTTTCCCCTTCTTCCTTTCGCTCATACCAGTATTTTTATTGAAGTTATAAAAAAATAAGTGTGCCGAGCAAAGTTCTTTTGGTGAGCATCCAACCTGAGGAGCGGTTAGCCGTCGCCTCAAAACTGAACCTTGCATCCAGTCTGGTAACCGGCTGTGGTGATACTAATCAGAATAAGAAATTGAATGAATGCCTTTTTTATACAGGAAATAGAAAGTTGTAAGGGGTGATATAAAGAATGGATAGGGGTATTTTTGAGGAGGACACCATGATATTAGAAGAAATTCTTGGCTATTCTTTCTCTGACAAGAACCTCTTAAATCGTGCATTGACACGCAAAGCCTATGCGCTCGAACAAAAGCAACGAAATCACGATTGTGAAGACCAAGAGATATTTAGAACTCTTGGTGATGCAGTGTTGAAAGCAGTACTGGTGGATCTATTGATAAAATCTGGCTGTAAAACAAGGGAGGAGATTACGAGCAAGAAAAAAGAACTCGAGAGAAAGGAGTCGCTTGCAAGTATTAGCCAGGGTCTTGGAATAGGGCAATTTATTAAGTTGGGTGCGGGAGAGAAAAAGCAGAAAGCAAACGAGGAGCCATATGTCCTCGCCGAAACACTTGAAGCCTTGATTGGTGCAATTTATCTTGATGGGGGATATGATGCATCGAGGGATGTCATTACTAAATGGTTCAAGAACTTCTTCGCCTAACTTTTCTGCGGAATTAATGGTCGGTAAGAATGAACTTTTGAATATAAACCAAGTCCTCCTTGCATAATCGGTCACAAACTATTGGTGCGCAATCTCAATTATCGCGTTAATAATCGCTACTGCCGAAGGAGTCCCTCCTCTCGATCCCCTTATCGCGATGCAAGGAACGCCCATAGACAATATCCTCTCTTTCGTCTCTGCGGCATTAACAAACCCCACGGGAGTGGCAACAGCAAGAGCCGGCTTTATACCATCCTCAACGAGCGCACAAATCTCCTGACACGCCGAAGGTGCATTCCCAATAATCACAACATTACCCTGTATGAGCCCCTCTTCCTTTGCGAGCCTGATTCCCGCAGCAGTTCTCGTGAGCCCTTCTTTTTTCGCTATCTCCATTGATTTGGGCGCATTCACAAAACACATTACCTTCTCCCTGTATCTTTTGCTGATTCCCGCTTTCACCATTTCAATGTCTGTAATGATTGCTTTTCCATCTTTTATGCACTGTATTCCCGTCTCAACTGGATGATGATTGAACACAAGCAAGTCAAGAAAGGAAGGGTCTGCGTTGGCAAAGACCACTCTCTCCGCTACTCTTTGTTCGTGCTTGCTTAACGAACCCGAGTATTTTGACACAATATCAGCTACAATTGCCTTGCTCCTCTCCCATATCCTGTTTCCCGCCTCTACATAGCCCGCCATTGCTATATCGTCAGCATTCTCGTTTCCTGTCTCATAATCGTATTTCCTTTCATAGCCTCGGCGTGTAACCATACGGGCACCAAGATTTTTTGTCCCCGAGCAGCCAATAATAATGGTCGTTGACATATCTATACAGTGATAGAACGCAGGCAAGCCTTCTAATGTGGTAATCTCGATCTCGCATCCTTCTCGTTCTGCATTTCTCACAATGCCAACTATTGTTTTCCTGTCACGGAACCGCATAAAAATCCCGTGTGCCTTCTCTAATTGCACCGTTCGGTTCTTGCTTTTGGGGTTATACACGACCACTGCGATGTCCATTTTTGCCAATCCTTCCAGCTTACGCTCTATCTCACTCCACGGCACCAGCAAATCGCTCAAACTGACGACTGCGAAATCATTTGCGATGGGTGCACCAAGTAATGCTGCGGATGCTGATGCTGCGGTTATACCAGGGACTATCTCCAACTTGACGTCTGAATCTGCCGCAACCTCGAGCGCCAGCCCTGCCATGCCATAGATGCCTGCATCGCCTCCAGAGACAAGAACGACATCCTTGTGCTGCCCCAGCTCAACTGCTTTCTTTGCTCGTTCTACCTCAGTTCCCATCTTGCCTATTACCACCTCAGCACTCGCAGGAATGATACCCTTTATTAGCTCAATGTATCTCTCATTGCCCATAACGACGTCCGCACGTGAAATCCGTGCTCTCGCTCGTTCGGTCATCAAATCCAAAGCTCCCGGTCCGATTCCTACTACTGATAGCATATTTTTGCGAAGTTTCAGGACACCACCGCCAGCGTTATTTTCCTATCAAACGATTTCCTCTTCACCGTTTTGTATCCGCTATTATTCCTCTTCGCACCCAGGATAGCACAGGGTTCTGCAACACCTTTTAGGTTAAGCGCTTCAGTTGCTGCGCTTTTTGATTGCACATCCACACTATTTATTTCATCACGCGAAAAGAAGAATAGTGGAATACCAAGCTTAGCAGAGACTGCCTGTAACTCTTCTGTATTTCTAAAGTCCGTTGTGCATAAACCCTTAACTTCAGTCAGTTCTATCTCCTCTTCTTCTAAGAACATGCGAATTACTCGCTCCAGCTCCACCGCCTCAACGCCTCTATGAAATCCAATTCCTATATAGGCTTCTCTGCTCTTCATTCTTCTCACTTTTATATTATCAATTAATTATTGTCACAATTGCAGATTTTATTCTAACTAAGGTGATGTAGGATGGGGCTCTTCCAGAGTGGTGATCACCGCCTGTGCCGATATTCCTTCGGCAATGAGCATTGCAAATTCATTTGCACCTCTATGCCCGTTCAGCACGGGAATAACCCATTTACCACGCTCATCTATGCATACCACCCAAGGGTCTTCAGTCTTTTTCTTCGGTTCTATTGCCCTCACCACCACACCCAAAGGTAGGACAGCAACAATGTTCTTCTTCTGCTTGAAACTTGCCCTTATCGCCCTGTAAACGCTTTTTACCTTTTCATCCGCACTACTGCACGAAATCTTTTCCGAGCAAACCAGCTCGGCATCGTATCCCCCGGCTAACAGCACACGTTTCACCTTTTCGGCAATTACAACTGATTTCTGTGCAAGTGAGAAGATAGCTATCATGGCTTATTATTATCATTTTTAGTGAAGGTTTTTGCTTGCAAAAAAGTTTCAGAATACAATTTTGAAACGCCTGATTTTTCAAGCACGTCCCCTACGACTATCACTGATTGGCTCTTTATATCCTCTTTCTTCACCTTCCCGGCAATATCATCTAACGTGCCTCTTATTATCCGCTCTTCTTTCCACGATGCTTTGTGAACCACTGCCACGGGCGTCTCCGGAGGATAACCAGCCCGCAGTTCCGAAACGACATCGTCAATGAGATGCACACCGAGAAAGATGACCATTGTTGCACCATGCTTTGAAAGCTCCTTTATGCTCTCCTTCTCAGGCTTACCGGTCTTCCCGAACGGTTTCGTGATTATCAAGGTCTGTGATACACCAGGCGATGTAAACTCTCTTTTCAGAGAAGCGGAGGCGGCAGAGAACGAGGTAACCCCTGGAACAACTTCAAAACCTATATTTCTCAACATGAGGAATTCCATCTGTTCCTGAATAGCGGAATAAAAACTGAGGTCGCCAGAATGGAGTCTCAACACTTTCTTCCCTTCTTTTACAAAATTCTCGTAAATCGCAAAGATTTCATCCCTGCTCTTTCCATGACTGTCTATCAGTACCGCGTCATCCTTTGCGTATTTCAAAATATCTTTGTGGATAAGAGAGCCCGCATAGATTATCACATCGGCGTTCTCTATTTCTCGTTTTCCTCTCACGGTGACCAATTCCGGGTCGCCCGGTCCTGCACCTACAAATACTACTTTCGCTTTCATAACCTTGTGAAATCCCGTGGTTCAGTAACAATATCTTCCTTCTTTATGATAAGCGTTGCCAGGTAATGTGTTTTTTCTTTTATTTCAGAAAGTCTGCCTGTGAGCATTTCTTGATCCTTAAATCCGACCTTGACACCCAAAATGGCTTTTTTATCGCCCAGCATATTTTTTATCTCGTCTATATTTTTTGGCTTGAGGAATACCAGGGAATCGGAGTTTTGTATTACCCACACCGCATTTTCGTTACCTTTTGCATCGGGCACAATAGAAACGATTTCATTCCCTTCTGCAATAGGGACTTTAGCAATAGAAGAGCAAGCAGAGAAGGATGTTACCCCTGGAATTACTTCTACTTCATCCACGGAACCTTTGAAAATCGCCAGAAACCGGTAAAATGTGGAATACAGGCTGGGATCACCCAGCGTGACGAACGCCATTGTTTCACATCCCTCTCCCTTTTCCAGCACCTCTTCACGCGCCTTTTCCCAATAGAAGTCCAATTTTGCCTGGTCTTTCGTCATTGGGAACACCGGTTCAACAACCCTCGGTTCGCTTTCTTTTATAACTCCTTCAATCGTGAGCAACGCCCAGCTCTTTTTTTCCTCGCTCGACCTTGGAGCAACGATCATATCCACTTCCTTGAGCGCTTTATAAGCTTTCAATGTGAGCAGTTCCGGGTCCCCGGGTCCTACACCTATTCCATACAGCTTGCGGATTCTCATTTCTTGCCTCCGTAGATTAGAAATACCGGATAAGAAGGTGCAAGGGCGGTTTTTCCTCCCAGGTCCTTTCCTTTGTTCAAGCAGATATTTAGAACTTCTGGGCTGATACCTCTGCTTTTCAATACTTTTATGGCTTCTACCACGGTCTCAAGCCTGACTGCGGCGATGATAATCCTCCCTCCGGGTTTCAGGTGCTTGAACACGTTATCAACTGATTTTTCCAGATTATCTGTCCCTCCAAAGAATATGACATCAAAACTATTAGATAAATTAATATTTTCCATCTCGCCGAAAACAAGTTCGATTTTATTATTCAATCCAAATTTCTCTATGTTCTTTCTTGCAATTTCAAAATTCTCCTCATCCTTCTCCACCGCGGTAACATCGCAACCTAACTGCGCGAATTCAATAGATACGCTACCTGAACCAGTGCCAACGTCTAAAACTTTTTCATCCCCACTTATCCTCGCCTTTGATACGATAATTGAGCGGATCTCTTCTCTCGTTAAGCCTGCTTTTGACCTTGAGAATAAAGTATCCGGTATTCCTGATGACTTATATTGCCACTTCATTTTGCTAATTTTAGCATTTCCCTCCTCGCCTCTCCTATGGTCAAAGGATAAGGGTTTCGTATCGGTAGCTTATCTTCCTTCTGAAGAATCTCCATTAAATGTGCGATTCTCGGAAGCCGCAATCGTGAATTTCTTATTATCGCAGCATCAGCGAAGACTGCTCCTGGCGTGCCTTCCGCTACAAACCTCCCCCTATCCATAATGTAAATTCTTTCTGCGTATAGCGGCACGGCATCAATATCATGAGTTGCTATAATCAGCGTAATGTTCATCTTAGTGTTCAAATCAAGTAAAAGGTGCATCAAACTACTTGAACTGCGAGGGTCTAAATTAGATGTGGGCTCGTCCAACACAATGATCTCTGGATTCATTGCGAGGACATCTGCGATAGAAACCAACCGCTTCTGCCCACCGCTGAGGTTATCCGGACTCTTATCCTTCAAGCCCGCTATGTTTAACATCTTCAGGGCATTATCCACCCTTCCTTCTACTTCGCGCTTTGAAAGCCCCGTGTTCCTCGGTCCGAACGCCACATCGTCCCATACTGTTGGTGCGAAGAGCTGGTCATCCGGGTCCTGAAATACAAGTCCTACGGTCATCCTTATCTTATCTAAGTTCTTCTTTGTTATCTCTTCTTCGTTGATACAAACACTACCTTTAGTAGGGAAAAATAGACCGTTAAGATGGTAGAATAAAGTGGATTTTCCACTGCCATTCGGTCCGATAACCGCTATTTTCTCTCCTTGCATCGCCGTGAAGTTTATCCCTTTCAGCGCTTCTGTTCCGTCTGGATATGTATAATAGAGGTCTGATACTTTTACTGCACATCTCATAATCCTGTTCCTATATGATCAACGATTACAAGCCCAACCGTTACAGCGATGACTGCAACGCAGCTAAAAGCGTTCTTTGCTGTTAATGGCTCATGTTCAATAATATGAGAATCTATGGTATATCCTCTTGACAGCATTGCAACATATACGCGCTCACCACGCTTTAATGCCCTCAGGATGAGCGAGCCAGCGATGGTACTGAGATTTCTCAACTTTTGCTTATACCCGATATTTTTGGAGAAACCACACCTTGACGCCTGTGCACGGTACATTCTCACTGTTTCTTGCGACAGCAGATGAACATACCGCAGCATCATCACGGCAAGATCTACCATGACCTTTGGCACTTTGAACCACAGCATCGCTTCCATTGTCTCGCTTACGGGTGTGGTAGCCACGAACACACTCAATATAGAAATAGAGGCGATTATCCGTGTGAAGAGTAAAACAGCAAACGAAAGCGATTCCTCAAATACCGGTAGTCCAAAGAAGGATGCAACCTGATGCTTGCCACCGTACGTGAATATGACAACGACAAGCACGACAGCCGCAGCAGAGAATGGAAGGAGAACCAGCCTTTTCAGGTATGTTCTCGCCGGTATTTTGATTGCGAAAGAGATAAGTGTGGCGGAAAAAAAGATAATGAGAGGGGTAGTAGGGCACTGCATGAAAATGACACCGAATATAAGTGCAAAAGCTCCTAAAAGTTTTACACGTGCATCAAGCCGGTGAATTAACGAATCACTACCTACTACCAGCCTCTCAAAGTCTACTTCTTGTATTATATCCGTGAAACGCATCGCTTATCTGTTCTCATTCTCCTTCTTTCGTTTCTCTTCGCAAACGCAGATAGTGCCCGATGATTAGGAATGTGAAGAACCCAATTGTGGTTCCAATTCCACACAACGGGTCACCAGACAGCCATTCAAGCATTTCCACGCCTCCTAAACATCTCAGTCCAGTAATATCCGACAATGAAGCCGGCAATAATACCCGCAATTGTAAATCCTGCGGGTTCGCCCACCACATCAGTGAGTGCAGGAATTATCGCCGTTGCTTCGACATTCGCCGTACTCGCCGCATGCTCCTCCACCATTGCGTCCGTGCCTTCCATCTCCGCGCCTCCTATATACCCGAGGTAGGCACAGGTCACAAATACTGAGGCTATTACCACCATCAGAACCAGCGCCGTTTTCGTAAATCGGTCAAGCACTTGGAACACCTCCTAATTTCGTCTCCAGTATATCTGGTCTCCTGTCTGCAATATACTGCACAATGCCTGCGCTGAATACGAACTCGGCAACTGCAAGAGGCAACTGCGTTGGCATGTAGCCCAGGGAATACAACCCCCAGTGGTAGACTACTGAACCAGGATTGAGCGATAATGCGAGTTCGAGTGCGGCTGCTAAATAGCATATTATGTCACCCACGAACCCCGCCATCCCGGCGGCAACCCACAGAGGCGATTTTACTTTCCTCAGCCCTACGAAGAGAAGATAGCCACTGAACGTCCCCAGTATTCCCATTGACACTGTGTTTGCACCAAGTGTTGTGAGCCCTCCATGTCCGAAGAATGTCTGGAAGAAGAGCGCAATTGTGCTTAATACCACGGTTGCAAACGGACCAACGATTATTGCGGACATTGGCGTGCCTATGGGATGTGAACACGACCCGGTAACCGGGACGGGGATGTGCCACACTGAGATAATGAATACCGCAGCGCCCATCATCGCAAGCATCGGCAGGTACGATGCGTTCTCTTTTGTGCCTCTCTTTATCTGCCATACCCCCACCGCAATAAAGGGTATGGCGACTGCAAACCATACCAAACACCATTCTGGTGCCAATATACCATCTGATATATGCATGCTTTATTTATCACCTCTATTAGTTCTTGTAAGAT
>JAODGF010000156.1 GCA_025464645.1 Methanosarcinales archaeon | reverse complement strand
CTTATTTTACCGTCATAATTTGCGTCTGCCAAGCTCGTAGAAGGCTTCTCCCCAAAGATTATCTGTCTTATGCCGGATACATCCCTCCGATCAATGGCATCGTCTTCATTTGCATTGCCATAAACGTCTAAAATTTCATCTCCTGCTTCTGATGCCATAGTGAGCCCGATTAAATATGAACATAACAACAGCACAATCGCTAATTTCACCCATACCCTCTTTCTCATCTCTCCTCTATCCTCCTTTGCAGAATATAAACAACTGTAAATGCCACAGCTACGAAAACAGCCCCAAATCCTGCTGATTTTGGCGTCTCTGTTAGTATAGGTGCCTGAGATGTAGCAGGTGTAGGTTCTGGTCCCTCCTCTTCTTTACCTATTCTAATTTCTGTACCATGCCAATTCATCGGTATTCCTTCTGGTTCTGCACGACCTTCGGAGAAAACAAATTTTATGAGTTCTCCATTATTTATTCTCAATTCGCTTTTATTCCCTCTCTTACCCTTTGCTTCAAAAGTTATCATGGTTAAATATCCCGAGCCACTCACGGCGGTATCCTCCGGAAGCTCAAACATCACTTTTATCGTGCCTGAATCCATGTAGTCCCATTTTGTTATGGGTAT
Source organism: Methanosarcinales archaeon (assembly GCA_025464645.1). Taxonomy (GTDB): domain Archaea; phylum Halobacteriota; class Syntropharchaeia; order Alkanophagales; family Methanospirareceae; genus QMVO01. The sequence continues at coordinate 8,070 of JAODGF010000156.1, read as the reverse complement.
TTCTATATCACATATATTACCACTGGTAACGCCTTTTACCTCCAGAATACCGGGGTCAAAGGAGAGGTCGAAAACACCTGAATTGAAATCTGTTACGTTCTCCACGTCTATGGTAACATTAAAGGTCTTCCCTTCATCTACATATTCCGGTGCTTTAACGGTAACTTCTGCCTGTACTGCCGCTGTAATAGCTGCAAAGGGTATAAAAGCTACTGCCATTGGTGCTAACATAAGTAAAAGTGCCATGCCTGCCATCAATGCCTTCGGAACTTTTTTATTTTTCATTTTTGTACTTGTAGGGGTAAAAAAATCCCCCTATTTTTTTATTCGGACATTATTTCTCTACGGATGCCAAACTCTTACTGCCCATCTGGATGTTCCACCGGATGATATACGAATACACCGTGCTTGTCCAGGTCGAAGTCAAGCCCCTGGAATTCAGTCAGCCATTCCTGGTGGACTGCCTTTGGATCCCAATCCTCAAAGAGTTCCGGATGTAACCATTTAGACCAGTATACGGCAGCTATAGGATAGTCCGGTCCGTAATTGAACATTGTTGCAGTTATGTAAACCTTCCCGGTTTTCACAGCGCTGACATTAGCAAATCCCGGGCGGCTCATTATATCGTCTCGCGCCGCTTTCAGTTCCGTTACCTCATCCGCTTCATAACCTACACCCTCGTATGTACACCGCACAATAACATCCGGGTCTCGCACTATCACTGCTTCGAGGTCCACTTCAACCATGACTGCATCAACGGCGGCAAATATGTTCCGTCCACCGCACATTTCCATAAGTTGCTGGGCACCGGATTTACCGCAATATGCCTTAAGCGATCCTCCATGTATACTTTCCATGTACATCTCTGGTTTCTCTTCCTCTGTGAGTCCTTCTGTCTCCGCTATTATACGTCCTGTGTATTTATCAAGAAAATCATTGACGTAATGTGCCGCCGCGTCCCGCTCTCCAAGGATATAACCGAGTTTTGTTACTTCGTCAGGCAGTGAGCTTGGCTTGTAAAAGACCATACCAATCACAGGAATCCCGGGCAGTTTTTCAGCCACCATGTCGGCTTTGGTTTTATACGTAATTACCAAATCCGGCTCGAGGGAGAGTATTTGTTCATAGTCAGGACTCCAAGGGCTCCCAACAGAGGGCAACCGGCTGAGTTCCGGGAAATAAGTGGGCTTTGCTGCTATATATTTCGAAACGCCAACAACTCTGTCGTTTGCTCTGAGCAACCGTATTACTTCGCCGTCGTATTCACCATGACCGAAAAGGATAGCTCGCTCCACTGGTGTGTCTATCGTTACCGTTCTATCCGCGGAATCGACAAGCGTAAGCTTCTTCTCCTTACCCACGATAATCAACTTTATCTGGATAAAATCCAGCGGGTTTATTTTCCCATCGTATTTCGCATCTGCTAATTCCGTCTCTGGTTTCTTACCGAAGAATATCAGCTTTACGTAGGTCAGGTCTCGCATGTCAATAGTATCGTCTTCGTTCGCATTGCCGTAGATGCCTAATACGTAATCGTCTTTTGAAGCTGTTGTAATCTCGGATTCACTTGCTTTTTGTGTGATTTGCTCCGCAGCGATCCCAGGTAAAGCCATTAAAAACATCGAGCACAGCACGATTGCCACTTCCACCAATACAAACCTTTTCTTCCACGAAGTGTTTGCATCTCCTCTTTTCAACTTCTTCTTTTCACCTCCTAAATTTTCTCATTTTAGTGCTTTTTAGATACCGCCTAAATCTTTCCGTGAAAGCGTTTTGGTCAAACTTTTATGAAAAGCTTGATATTAGTTAGGGACATAAATAACTACCCCTAAAAAGACTCGGTTTTGGATAAAAAGCCGAAAAAGATTAGAAAAAGGAGGGATAAACCGAAACAAATTCTAAAATTCACGCTAACCAAAAAAGGTTAGGAAGCGATGAAAGACCCAAAAAAAACAAGTTGTGGCGATGATTTTTCAACACCAGAAACCATTTCAACAAACTCCGGGTTCCTTTTTAGAAGGGGAGTGTAAGAGCGATTAAATTACCACAGAAGATAGAAACGAAGAACCCGACAGTGATAAAGAGCATAAACGGCAAATCCGGCGTTACCCATACCTCTTCCTCTATTTTTCCGTCGGCGGCGTAATTTTTCAACCTCTTCGCCTCTCCTTCATCTATTTCCACACCGCCAAACAAAAATCTTTTTGCTACTTCGTTCTCTCCCTCCTTATACGAATACGAATGCACCAATTTTACATGCTTCTTATCCGCAAGCTCATCTACACGCACTTTATAACCGATGAACATATATCCAATATTTTTTCTCAGTTCTTTGAGGGCTAAGCTTTTGCTTTTGCTTGTGCGTAATTTCAGCAAATTATAAATGAATACTGAGACTGGAGCAGCGATAGAAATAATAGCTGCATTCAAAAGCGTCGTAACGGCAAAAGGATAAGATACGATTGCCCTTGTCCCCGTCAATATCAAAGAAGAAGAAATAGGGAAGTGAAAATAAAAGAGATTGAAACCTGGATGAACCGGGATGAGCAAAGCAATACACACGAGTGATTTCGCATCCGCACCTCCAAAAAGGCGTAATCTAAAGCAGAGATAAGCTAACGCGAATGTGGAAAGAATAGAGAAGATCAACTGGATGAGGGCAGATGTACCATGAATAAACAGGTTATAAGCAGCAAGAGGGATTCCTACGGCTATCATGAACACCCAAAGCCAGTTTGACACGCTTCTTTCCTTTATATCCATCCACGAAGCATAGATAAGGCAAGAGAAACAAAATGCTACGCCGAGGATACCAGTATTTGCTTCCAGCATCGCTAACCTTCCCGTGACATCACACGAACCACAAAATCCTTATCTATAAGTCCAATCCTCCTCGCAACGCCCAAGTCGAGGATATTCGCCATCTTCTCCATGAACTCCTTTGGATTTCCATTCACCGATTTATTCACCTGACGCACAGCATCCGCAGTGAAAGGATAGAGTGGTTCGAGTTTTTCTCCTACGCTTCGCTCGCTTAACAGCCGTTTGGCGACGAACAGTTCTGCTTCTCTTTCATCAAATCCTTTCAGCTCTATTTTTTCCGTAATCCAATCTATCTCTTTTTCCGTGGTAATTGCAATGAGGACCCCGGTATCTGCTTTATCAAAGACCTCTTTTAACAGCATTAAAAGCCTATCAGCATCAATGCCGGGGTCATCCAGCAGCAAAAAACTTGGCGCACACTCAATCAAAGCAACAGAAATCACATCGCTTAACCTACCCACATCCATTGTTTTTTCAGTCATAAAGTTTTGTTTCGCTTCTTCCAACTCTTTCAGCCAGCCTGGCTTGACTATAAGTATTTTCCTCTTGCATTTCGACACCTCGTTTAATATCCCGGCAATAACAGAAAAAGCGTCTTTTTCTCTCGCATTTATATAAGAACAGAAGGCATCTTCTTCTTTTGCACGAGCTTTCAGCAGAAGCAGTTGTTCGGTTTTTCCTAATCCTTTCCCGCCAACAATCTGTAACAACGATTTACGATTCTTTTCTATTGTATCAAAGAAGAAATCATCTATTACATCGTCTATATCCTGCTTGACATGCAACAAGCTTATATCTCCTCTCTCTTCAGGCTTAAACGGGTTATCCATCAAAGCGTATCTGTGATAAGGACTCTTTCTCATCCTGCTCAGACTCTCCTCCTCGTATCTATGGATATTCCGGATCCATTTACCTTAAATGGTATGATCTCATCAACCACATGGCTGAACTTTGGAATCACAATACTTCTCCTTATTCTATCCACTCCTTCAGTCTCGAACCTGAACTGAATCACACCATCAACCATTGCCCTTACCACACTTTCCTGCTTTCTATCCAGGATACCTTTGTCAGATAAGATTAAAACAGTGGCTGCCATTTCCCGTAGACCTGCGATTAAATCCAAAATCTCCTTTGTTCTACGTTCAACAAACGAAATTGAGAAGTTCTCTATTATTACTAAGTCATAATTACCCCAACTTTCGGTGACTTTATCGGTGGTTTCTATGTCAATACGGTCATCAAATTCCATTCCATATCTGTGCATCTGCTCCTCGATTTCCTTCCTGGACCTCTGTGTAATATACAACGTTTTTCCATTCTTATTCGCAAGTTCAACTGCTACTTGCTGTGCAAAAATGCTTTTCACGCTGCCAAATTCCTCCTCTATTAGAATCACATCTCCTTCAGGTATTCCTCCACCAGCTATTCGGTCAAATTCCTTTATCCCCGTAGCTATATTTCCGTTTCCCATGTGTCAAAACATCTCAAGAAGTAGGTTAAATCCATGAAGCGCACCGCCAACCAAAAACGCAACCCCCAGCATTAACGCAGTTGATTTCAGCATGTTCAGAAATCCTAATTCCTTGAACATTATCACAAAGGTTGCAACGCAGGGAAAATAAATCATCAGAATAACAACACCAGTTAGAGCCTGCCAGGGGGTCAAACCGGGAATGAGGGAGAAGAATGCAATCGCTACGTCTTTCCTCAAAAACCCTATGATAAGCGCGCCTACCATCTCCGGAGGTATTCCAAGCCAAAATGTTAAGAACGGTCCTACAATCTTTTCTAACATACGAAGCACACCCGATAAATAGAGCACGTTTACAATCAACACACCCACAATTACCCAGGGAAGGGCACTGAAAAGAAAAGAGCGCATTCTCATTCCCAGCTTACTTAGCGTATTTCTCAGCATAGGTCTTCGATAGGGCGGTATCTCGGTTATCAGCGCTTCACTTAACTTCATACCTTTCCCGCTCATGAACTTATCAAGCACTACCCCAATGATGCCGTAAAGGAATATAAGAATTAAAAACACAAAAAACAAATATTTCACGCCGAACATCCCCCCAATAACATGAAATGCAACGCTCAACTGCGCAGTGCACGGTACGGCAATGGCTAAAACCGTTGCCAGAATAAAACGCTGCCTCGAACCATCCATAATTCTTGATGCTGCCATACCCGGAACGTTACAGCCTATACCCAGTATCGTAGGCACTATCGCTGTTCCGGACATCCCGATCTTGCTCAAAACCATATCTGCAAGCATGGTTAATCTCGGCAGGTAACCGATGTCTTCCAGTATTGTAAGCCAGGCATAGAAGATGAATATAGCAGGCAGGACCACACCTAATGCGATGTACAAGCCGGTGGTAAGGAGTCCGAAGGAATAGAGGTAACCCTGATTGGTATTACCTACCAGGATTTCGTAAAAGGGAGTATTGTCAAAAATGCGGTGAATCCACACGTCATAAAGGGTCTGCTGTGCAAAGATGTACTTGCCTATCACTCCTTCGGTTAGGAATATATGCCCAACCCGTAAAAAACTTATAAAGATAGAATAGAGAATAACGAAAGCAATTGCAAGGTTTATTACCGGATTAAGCGTTATTTCGTCAATCTTATCCAGCAGTGTTACCTTCCTCTCTTTGTACTTAACCGTTCTCTTGACTATGTGGTCAATACATGCCCACTTATGTTTATCTATATCATCTGCATTCATTTGCTAAGTCCTCAATATTTCCCACCTTCTTTTCGTCAATTCTCGAGATGAGCCTATTCACGCCTACATCCCTTATCGCCACCGTTCCAACCACAGGAACTTGCAAGACGTTTTCTAAAGCATTCAAATCAATTTCTATTCCTTTTTTCTCTGCTGCGTCCATCATATTCACAGCAATGAGCAAAGGATAACCTTTTTCAATGAGGTCAAGCGTTAAAAATAGTCCATTTCTCATTCTCGTAGCGTCTATAACGTTTATTACCACATCCGCTTTAGTGCAAGTCCGCAATATTTCTAAAGCCACCTCTTCTGCCTCGTTTGTGCTTCTAAGGGAATAAACACCGGGTAAATCAATTACCTCCGCTCTTTTACCTCCTATTTGCGTGCTTGCAACAAAATAGTCCACGGTAGTTCCTGGATAATTAGAGACAAATGTATGAGTACGAACCTCGATTGTCGTTAACCTGTTAAACAATACGCTTTTACCCACATTTGGATTTCCGGCTAAGAATATTTTCACCGCTTAATCACCTCCACTCGCATCGTTTTGCGATAAAAATTAAAATAAGAGAAAAAGGGGTTAACAGGATTGGGGGCGTTAAACCGCTGAGTCCAGGAATGTGAACTCCCAAGCCCTCTATTCCTAAGCCTATTAGGTCATTGAGTGCCAAAAGCCATAAAAGTACAGAACCTATGGCAAAAAACGCCACACCGTTCATCTCACGCTTCCAAAGTGGAATAAGTGCTTTAAAATAGAATCCAGCTATAATAACAAGACAGAAGCCTCCGAGGACATCTTTCCAGGATAAAAGCTCAGTGATACCTAAATACATACTGGCAGAAGCCAATGCTAAACAATACAACGTTCCTACTTTAGCTTTCCTATTCAGTTCCATCCCTCTTTGATTTATTTATTATAGTTTTAGGGAAAGAAAAACAATTACCTAAAAAGATTAGGTTTTAGCCAAAAACCTAACTTTTTGGGGGTTCAAACCAAAAACTGAATCTTTTTAGGGCAACCTTTTTGTATTCCTAACTTTAAATCTTTTTAGATGATGCAAGCGGGAGAGTACATTAAAGAGCGCATGAGAGAGAGTCTTAAGGATAGCTTTAAAAAGCGAAGAGGCAAATTAGAAATAATCGTGGATATCCTTTCGGTCGCGATGGAAGGAGCAAAGAAGACAGAGATAGAATACAAAGCAAATCTTAATTTCAGAAGCGTGGGAAAGTATCTCTCTTATTTGGAGGAGAAGGGACTAATAGATAATATAGGCAGCGAATACAAGACGGCGGAAAAGGGTAAACAATTCTTGCGCGATTACCAGCAGATAAAATGGCAATTAAAGTAGAGCCTAAACTCTATATCACCCAACTTTTACATTCACATAAGGTAATCTCCCACACTCGACACGTATTGTTCCATTTCCACTCACTGTGGAAGAAGCAAATCCATCTGCATTGGTAACACTTGAGGTCGGGCTTGCGGTTACATTTTCATAGTAAGAACGTCTCAGGAAATTAACCACCACTCCCTTGATACCACAGCCTTTTGTATCGTTTACCCATGCCCCTATTTCGTTACCATCTATTTTTTTTGCAGCCAGACTTACCGGGGGATTAAAATTCATATTCGCTGCAATGGAGATATTTCCTGATTGTCTGCTAAGTCTGGCACTCATCCCTGTATCGTCGGCTACTTCAAGGTCTATCTTGAAAGGTCCAGTTCGGCTGCATTCAAAATCACAAGGTGCTAATCTTATTTTCTTCCCTGTTTTGGTGGTTATTTCGACACCTGACTCGTTATATATCAGCCATCTATATTCCGTAATAAACCCATCGGGGTCATACGATCCCGAGGCGTCCAGTATCAAAACATCTCGATAAGCAACACCCAGGTCCTCTGTTGCAATCTCTATATCTGCAACCGGCACGGGCGGTGCGAACGCATCAACGAAATTGTTTCCCAAGCTTGTGATTAACAGTGTTTCGATTGACTCTGTATTTTTGACATGTACAGGACTTCCAAAATCTGTAAGGAAGTTCATTCGTACCGGAGTGGTAGAATGCGCAGGTATGTCATAAGGATAGGTGGGAGTAAAGACCTCTTTTCCTTTGCGCAACGTGAAAAGCGAATAATTATGCGCAAAGTGCTTCTTGATTGCAATCTCTTTTAATGTGCTTTTATCTATGTTGAGGTTTCTAATCGTGAGTTCGATTTCACCCCAGTAGCTGGGGTTGATGTATTTTATGTCATCGAGGTAAATTGGCTTATTGCTGCTTAATTCAAACTTTATTTCGTTAAACTCCCCGCGTGATTTGACTTTTTTCTCTTCCCAGTTCCCCTCTGTACTGCTGATGGTTTCAGTTGCTACCGGTGTTCCACCGTCATTAGATAATGAAACAGAGATGTCATCCCTGCTATTTATCCAAAAGCTCAATTCGAGCTCCTCTCCGTTATGGGAGAAAGGTTTGAAGGTCCTGGTAATACTGCTCCCGCTGCTGCCTGTAACCTTAAG
>JAODGF010000155.1 GCA_025464645.1 Methanosarcinales archaeon | reverse complement strand
CTTTACCTGGAGGGGTATCTCACTCCAGAGATTGCGAGAAGGACAAAACACTCAGAGGATGCCTGTGATAGGTATATCAGAGCTTTTAATAAAGTCCGCATGCTCGCAGACAGAAGTATGAGCCTTGAAGAAATCGCGAGAACTCTTGAAATGAGCTCTTTCACCGTAAAGGAATATCTCAACATCTATACGGAGTTCAAAAGAGGTGATGGTAATGCAAAGTAATTTATATGTGTATACAAAATGTGAAAATATAGAGGAGATATACCTTTATCCCATTTGGGAAGTTTTTGAAACATACACACGAGGAACAACATAGAGGCAACCCAAAAGCTGTTGGAATTCTTTTGTCCTAATCCCGCCATTAAACGAAATTTCGCCGATAAGAATCATCCTTGGTCTTCCCTTGGTGCTTTTTCTACCCGGCTACGCTTTAATCGCCACCTTATTCTCACGGAAAGATGATTTGGATGCAATAGAACGTATTGCACTCAGCTTTGGGTTAAGTATTGCAATTACCCCTTTATTGGGCTTGGCATTGAACTACACACCGTTTGGAATTCGATTGTCGCCTATTCTTACTGTTCTGTCAGTATTCACGATTTCGCTTGCTATAGGTGCGTATGTAAGAAGAAGCAGGATTCCAGAAGAAGATAGATTTGTGGTTGCATTTAAAAGAAAAGGGTTTTATTATAAGAGTTCATAAAATAACATAGGAAGAAAAAAATGAACGCCATTAAATACATTGCGAAGGTTTTGCCTGATGGACACTTGTCGTTACCCGAAGAGATTAGAGAGAAGATGGGATTGACGGCTAACAGTAGAGTGGAAGTTGTTTTAGAAAGAGAAGCACAAAGAGATAAGGCAATAGATGCATTCGGAGCTTGGTCTGAAAGAAGTGATATTAAAGACGGTGTTGACTACGTAGAGAAGATGAGAGCTGGATGGAGCGAGAGAACCGCAAGGATAGACAATGTATAGAACCAGTTATCTTGTGGATACAGATGTCATTATAAACTACCTTAAGGGTAAGAACAAATCAAAAGATTTTCTTATGAGGATTATAGATGGTGAAGTAGTGGGGCTCTTCTCAGTGATAACTGAAGCAGAGCTATTATCTGGAGCGAGGAATACTAAAGATGAGGCAAGCATTTATGATGTATTAGATGTCATGGAATCTATTGAAGTGGGAAGGGACATAGCCGTTACTGCTGGAAAGCTCAGGCGAAAATATTACGCTGCTTATAATACAGAACTGCCGGATGCTATAATAGCGGCAACTGCAAAAGAAATGGGATTGGTGTTAGCGACTGCGAATGAGAGACACTTCAGGATGTTTGAGGAAATTGAGAAGGAGTACATCAAAGAAGACTAAAATATGATGTTCTATTCCCGAGTATAAATATAAATAAAATAGAAAAAGCTTTTAAAGAGCTGGAAGAATAGCGAAAAAAAGAAGCGGGAATATGTTATCTATGAAAAACAAAGCCATTTGCATCAAACTCTTTTGCAAGCCTTTACTAAAAAATGCTTTCGCTATCAGCCGCGGAAATCGTGGGCAGAACCTTAAGAAAGGTGCAATCGTGGTTCTGGAGTCCACCGTCTACCCAGGCGTTACGGAAGAGATTATGAAGCCAATTTTAGAACGAGAATCAAAGATGAAGTGCGGAGTGGACTTCAAGATCGGCTATTCCCCGTGACGGTTGCGCCGTCAGTAATGGGTGATGAGTGACATGTTACAGATTACAAATTACATATTACCGTCCGCAGGGCGTGCGTATAAGGAGAACGTGCCGGATACGAGGGAATCGCCGGTGAGAGAGATGGTGAAGGAGTTAAAAGAATTTAGTGTTGAGATCTATGGTTATGATCCCTTGCTAAGCAGAGAGGAGGTAGAAGCATTTGGCGTAAAGGCTCTGAATGACATGTTACAGATTACAGATCACACATTACTGCCCGAAGGGCGCATGGATTGTGTGATAGGGGGCAGTGGCTCACGAAGAATTTAAGAATAAATCCTTTCTTAGCACAGGTTCTTTCTTTCAAACTTTAGGAAAGTTTAATCAAAACGCTTCGCAGAAAGAAAGTGTTGAATAATGCACCAATGTTAAATCGATGTGCGAGGGATGCTTAATGAAGAAGAAACGATTAGAGAAGGATTTCATACCGGAGATTATAGCAAAAAAAAAAATCCTGAAGAGCAGACCAATAATCGCTCTTTCTCTTCTCATTATTCTATTACTTCTCTGTGCTTATTATCAAGCCAATTACGAATATCACCGGGAGTATCCTTCAGTTAAAATGATTACCTCGGACTACCCAAAATATATAGGTAAAACAGTATCCATTTACGGAGAAGTTGTTGGTGTGTATAGCACAACATTCCAGCTTTCTGCGAAGCACAATGGTAAAACCGCAATTTTTACAGTATTACCTGATTCCAGTGTAGAAGTAGAGAGAGGCGATAAAGTAGAGGTATTGGGCACTCTGGGACCAGATTACCAAATCGCTGCTGAGAAGATGATCGTCT
>JAODGF010000154.1 GCA_025464645.1 Methanosarcinales archaeon | reverse complement strand
ATTTTGCTAAGTATGTAGAAGTAAGTTAATAAAATCAGGATGTGTATAGGTAAAATAGGATGAGGTGTTTTTCAAAGATGAATACAAAATATTTAGGAATGGCAATGCTATTGGTAATCGGAGTCATTTTGATAAGCGGCTGTCTGGGACAAAGACAGAGTTCTACGCTTTTGTCTGCTCCCAAATCCATAAATAGTGAGGCGAGCCATAAAAACATAAATTATATCAATATTGGAACGAGAATTTCAAAAGAGATAACAGATGCTCAAATAGATTTTGTTAATGCTCATTATAATTATGTGTTAACATCATTACTATCAAATGAGGTCAGGAACAAAATACAAGGTCCCCAATTACTCTTGTATCGTTCAATACAAGGCACATGGACTAATTTCAATCAGTTTGATTGGAATCATATTAATGAAAATGAAAATATGTTCTGCCACAATAGTAGCACAAAAAACCCTAACCCCAATAACAGAATCCTTACAATTTGGAATTCCTGGCTAATGGATGGGGATGACTTAGTGGATAAAAATTGTTCTGATGCTTTAAATCACTGGATAAATTACTATGCCGTAACAGCATCAAAGCAGGTGTATGAATTTAATTATGATGGATTATTCATAGATTCTGCATCGCATAACCTGTGGCCTAGCGCTGTTTATAACTTGATGCCTGATAATTATTCTGGGGATAAATGGAGAGATGGGAGATATAACGCCTTGAAGTTCATCAAATCTTATTTTCCGGACAAAACCGTGATATTCAATGGACTTCATGCAGGCAATGGCGCAGAGCGCAGTCTCGTGCTCACTGATGGAGGGATGTGGGAAACATTCGCGTTTCAGCCAAGCAGTAGCAAATATTGGGGCGAAGAAAAATGGAAAGAAGTAATAGAGCTAACAGAAAGAAATAGCAACGAAAAATTAATTTCCATAGTATCAAAGAAAAAACATCTTACTGATGATGTCCAGTCCCGAATGTTTATTCTTGCAAGCTATCTTTTAGTTAGTAATCCAAATGTAAGTCTAACTATGGTTGACTTAGATTATGGCGATGGCGGAGAGCTTTTATATTATCCTGAATACGAAATAAATTTGGGTAATGCGTTGGGTGCTTATACAATTGGAAATAATAGCATATATGAAAGAAGATTCGAGAAAGGGATTGTATTGGTAAATCCAAGCAATGTAAAATCTCATACAATTATTCTGGAAAAAGAATATAATGCGGTTATTCCTGAAGGCGGCGGTCTAATTCAGAAGGATGGAACATGCAAAGGTTCAATTACTTATGAGATTGTAAATGATAAGATAATACTTCTACCAAAAACGGGGGTTATATTGATAAACAGATAAATATTTCGGCGGGATTCGGATTCATGCCAATAGAGACTTTCTATGCTTGGATTGCGGTTGTACTCGGTAAAGGAAAGGTTATAGCTTCCGGCGCACCAGAAGAAGTGCGGAACGACAAACGTGTTTTGGATGCATATCTTGGGTGAAGAGGGGGTAAAAAAAATGATTGGATGCTGGTTTTGGGCTTCAACATCCACTTTGAGGAGCATCTTGCGGGAATATGAAGTTGATTTCCCTGATAAAATGTATTCATTGGAGACAAAGGAGACAGTGATTTAGAAAAGAAATATATTATCTAAATAGTATCTGAAAAACACATCAGTTAAATAGGGGTCGTAGGGTAGTGGAGATCCTGTCAGGTTCCGGACCTGATGACCTGGGTTCAAATCCCAGCGACTCCGTAATTACGTTTAAATGGACTATATTGAATTAAAGGAAGGATAGATAGAAATTCTTAAAATCTGTTTAAATCGTTAAGTTCGCCTTTTAGTTTGAGATATGAAAATTAAGAGGTGACACAGATGATTAAGATTGAATTCATGGAAGAAGAGATGCAAGCATTAAAGAGAAAGGCAAGAATTTTGGAAGGGAGTAAAGCAATAGCGAAGCATTTTTCCAGAACATCCTGCAATCATTTTATTCTCGCGACCACGGTAATAAAAACAGGACCTCTTATATCTATTTTCTTCTTCTTCGATGTGACATAACGCATTGCCAGTTCGTCTATCTTTATATTTATATCGGCACCGCTTCTCACTATTTTAACCTTCACTTCGCAGTCTTTTTTGTCTATCCCTCCTTTCCCGGCTTCCTCTTCTATTTTATGCGAAGCAAGAGCGGCAAAGGCATCCAAAAATCTTATGTTTGTCGGCACACCCTCTTCAAACATGGATTCCCATTCACTCTTTCTCGGCAGACCAAATATAGAACCCTCATGCACAACTATTTCGTTCAGATAAGCGGGACCGCATAAAAGTGTATTTTCCTCTGGCTCTACTACCCATACCTCAACGTCCCTTCCGAACAAATTTCCTCGGTATGCGATGAACTCACAGGGTGATTTTGTACTGCCTTTATCCTCACATACTCGCACGATGCTTTCTGCTATCTTCTCACCTTCAGCCGTGTTCGGAGTCTCTTCTATGCTTATTACACCCGCTATCTCCATGTCGCTCAATTCCCAGGGCGCATAAAATTGAGGAAATGCCAATGCTCTCACGTCGTTCGCCTCGTGCAATATCATCGCCAATCGCTCTACACCCAACCCGAGGTTCACTGCGGGATATGGAATATCGTATTGCGCCAGCGCCGTGGGAGAATAAATACCAAAAGTGGCAAGTTCTATCCAGCCAATACGAGGGTGATAGCAAAAAACCTCTGTTTGCGTTTCTGGCATGTAATATTTTGAGCGCTTTTCGTCTTTTCTAAATTTTATTTTCGCGAACCCGAATTGCGAAAGCAGCCCAGTTGCGATCTCCTTGCCATCATCTATGCTTACATCTTCGTTACATAGAACGCAAGATGCAGAATGGTAATTACGGAGCCTTATTTCGCCCTCGCGCTGCTCTCTTCTGAAACATCTATCCACTGAGAACAGTCTTATTGGTAACGGTTTTTTATTCCAGATTTCAGCAAGTGTTAAGAACCAGCCAGAGGTCATGTGACTGCGTAAAGTACTTTGAGAAGGAACAGGAGAAAGGGTTTTTAACTCCGGAAAAACAGCGTCAAGCACTTTTGCCACCTCTATATCCTTCACATCCATACTATTTGCTACTTCATATACCAGGTCATCGCCATCTATTTCGCCCTTTTTATAGCGGTGCAATGTATTTCTGAGCGCCTCTATTTTCTCTTTCGAGAATTGTTTACCAAAGTACGAGTTCATTTGCTTCACTCTTTCCTCAGAAATACCAATGTCCGGACGAGGCAATCCCGCGAGATAATAGCAGCGGTCTAAGACGGCAAGTGCTTCTTTTCCAAATTGTTTCTTCACTTCCGCTTCTTCTATTATTACCGGGTTCATTACTTCCTCGAACCCGAGCCGCAGATACGCATCTCTCAGTTTCTGGATGGTTTCAAATACCGGATGCGGCTTTGCATAGCTCAAACCACGCAAAGACCGTGGATATTTTTCGTTAAGCTTTCTCTCGCTTGCGTATTTCGTCCCTGTCATCCATGCAGCTTCAAAATCCTTGCTCGTTTCTTCTCTTATCTGTTTTGGGTCGAATTTCATGATTGTTTTACAATAGCTCCTATAAATTATAACCTTATAACCTTATAACCGATGGTTATTTATATACCCTTTTCTATCTAAAAAATACAGAAATTTAACGAGATTTATCGCTTGGAAAATAAAAACATAAGTGCAAGTGACGCATTAAAGAAGTATGAAAATGGATAAGAAACTCAGCAGAAGAATAGCATTAGTGTTTGTTTTGCTGCTAATGGGATTATTTTCGGTGAGCGTGTGTACAGCACAACCAACTGTTCCATCGCTTATATCTCCGCATGATGGTGCTACCCTGCCACAGCCAGGTGACCCCTGGACGTTTGACTGGACTGACTCAATAGACTTAAAAAATGGGATAAGACAGTACGAACTTTATGTAGTACACAAAGGTGCAAAAAATCCCGTTATAGACGATTATGTCAAGGATTCGCATTATTCAAAAACTCTTGGTGGTTATATCACCGATGAGAATCTCAAAGGTTGGACATGGAAAGTGCGGGCTCAGAATAACAAGGAGCTTTGGAGTGATTGGAGCGAAACTTGGACTTTTGATGTGGAAGCCAGAGATACGACCCCTCCTACCGTAATAGATAACACACCAATAGGCGAGAATGTCCCAGTAAGAGCAAGAATAACCATAACTTTTAGTGAACCAATGGATAAAGGATCGGTAAAGAAGGCATTTTCCATTTATCCTGAAGTCTCTGGCGAATTTGATTGGGAAGAAAATACAATGGTCTTCAACCCTCGTTCTAATCTTAACCACGGCACGGCTTACACTGTAATGATTGGGACAGAGGCAAAGGATTCGGCGGATAACAACTTAGAAGTGCCGTACGAATGGAGTTTTATGACTATTTCACGAGCAAACAATCAACCCAACATACTGCGTCTATCTGGACCAGGCTCTGGATACATTGGAACATCATACAGTTATTCAACTTCTGCCGAAGACCCAGATGGCGATGATATAAAATACACCGTTGATTGGGGTGATGGCACAACTTCAGAGACAGAGTTTATGTATTCTGGTGAAACTGCAAGCCTATCTCATGATTGGACGGAACCAGGAGAATACTACATCCGAGTAAAGGCTACTGATGACAAAGGTGCGAACTCGAAATGGGCAGAATCACTGATAGTGGTTGCAAGAACTCCAGAACTCATACCTCCAACCGCTATAATATCAGCAACCCCAGTAGAAATAAACGAAGGCGAAAGAGTATCGTTCAGTGCGGAAGCGTCCAGCGACCAGGATGGTTACATCGTCTCTTATGATTGGGACTTCGGTGACGGAAATACGGGTGCGGGAATGAACGTAGAACATACATATTATCATAGCGGCCATTATACTGCCACACTCACCGTAACTGACAATGATGCTTTATCCGCCCGTGACAGGGTTGAGATAACCGCTAATCCACCCGCATCAAACACACCTCCAATGGCATACATCGACATATACCCAAATCCAGCGGGGGAAGGAGAAAGAGTAACATTTGAAGGCTATGGCGAAGATGGAGACGGTGAAGTTGTGGAATGCCGTTGGACATTTTCCGATGGAAGAACTTTTTTGGATTCTGGCAGTTCATCATGGTTCACGCTTGAGTCCGAAGAGGTCCAGGAAGGATGGTATAGTTTTGCAGTCAAAGATGATGATGGAGCATGGTCGGAAGAAGCGGGGTTATACTTAGAGGTGGGGATACCCCCGGGTATTCCATGGGTATGGATTTTAGCTGCGACAGTGCTGGTCATTGCTGTTGCTCTATTTATTAAGGTAGCGATGAAGGAGCCTCCGCAGCTACAAATAAACATCGAAACAGGGGGAGGTGTCGAGAGCTTGCATGAATCTCAGTTGCAACAATATACGATTAACGTGGAAGTAAGAGGAGGTATAAAGAGGTTATAGGAGGAAATAAGATGCCAGACGAGCCTTTATATAGCGGGGAGCTTGCAGAAGAGATAAACAAGATGCTTGATAACCGAGGAATAGAGGATTTCTCTGAAGCTAAGGAATGGCTGACTAAATCCAGCTTAGGAGTAGATGGAGCAAAGAAGTACTTGATAAAGAAGATCGTTGAAACTTTGTCCCAATACCTTTCAAAGGGTTTACTGCAACTTACGATAGAGGAAATAATGAACGAAAAGGAGTCCAGGGATGCGATTCAGGGTAAAAAAGATCATGCGATAGTTGTGCGTCTAAGCAAGAAGTTACCGCCTTTTAAGGTCTATGTGGAGTTCGTTGTAAAATCGGGATTGATGGAGATAAAGAGAATCAGGTATGATTTCAAAGCAGAATCAAGGGTAGAAGTTAAAAACGCAAAGATAATCCTCCAAGAAAATAAGATTAGAAGCATATCCTTTGACTCGTTCCTCGCATATATAACCTTATATTTGCTAAGAGGGGACCATGCCGTGAAAATAAGCACAATAGAAAGAAGTTTGAGTCTCCCCAAGCTGATAACTCTTTCAATAGGCACCAAATTTTAAATCTATAAAACCTCTTTCACTTTCTCTTCCAATATCTTATTTATTACTTTTCCATCCACTTTCCCGCGTAATTCCTTCATCACAACGCCCATCAACGGTCCCACAGCCCTCGCACCCTTCTCCCTTACAAAGTCCTTCTTCGAGTTCACTATACCTTCTATAAGCCGCTTTACTTCTTCCATATCCACCCTAAGCCCAATTTCTTCTATCGCTTTCTCTACACTGAGCTCAGGCTGGTTCGCCAGGAATTTCAAAATATCCGGTACAGCCTCTTTTCCAAACGCATTCGCAGAGAGCAGCTTAAACATATCCAGGAAATGCTGGTCTTCCAACTTTTCCACTTCTATCTCTTCCTGCATCAACTCCGCTAATGTATCTGTAAGCGTTCTGACAACTAACGTCGCAGGAATGTGCTCATACGAGTCCATTACGCGTTCGAAAAGCGAGAAATTAGGGTTACGAGAGATTTTATCCGCGAGTTCGTCATTCAAGCCGAACTTTTTCTTATACCTCGCTTTTCGATGCTCAAACGTCTCAGGAAGCTTGCTTTTTATGTATTTCAACCTTTGCTCATCTATCTCTACCGGCGGCACGTCTGTCTCTGGATACATCCTCGCGGCACCGGGTAGAGGACGCATATATGCGCTGCTTCCATTTAGCAGTGCTCTTCTCGTCTCTTTTGGTATTTCTCGCATCGCTCCCTCAGCCCTTCTCAGGACTGCATTTAATGCAGGCTCTGCACGTTCTCTCTCTGCTGCAACTATCACCACGCAATCAGCTTCAGTAGCGTTAAAAGTGCTTTTCAGTCGCTCTACCTCTGCATCACTTATACCGTACGCAGGAAGTTCATCGGTGTGCATTAAACCAGCACCAAACTTACTTGCGAAATCCGCTAATTCACTACCAAATCTTCTCCCCGGTTGTAGCTCCGTTCCAGGGATACCCGCGAAGCCACGCAGGCATACACCAAATACTTTTCCGCCTGCTTTTTTTATTACTTTTGAAGAAGTGTTCGCAAATATGTTCGATAAATCTTCAATTTGTCTCTCAACCTTAGCACCCCTTCTTTTTAACTCTTCTTTTAGCTCTATAAGTTTTAATTGTCGAACGACTTCGTTTTTCACGATTTCGCCTATCTGCCTCAAGTTCTGAACGCCTTTTATCTCTACTCGAGCGCCGCGGGCTATTGAAATGTTTATGTCCTGCCTGATTGTCCCTAATCCACGCTTCACCTTACCTGTGGAGCGCAATATCATGCCTAATTGCTCTGCTACTTTCCTCGCCTGCTCTGCCGTTCTAATATCAGGAGCGGTGCCTATTTCCACCAGTGGTATGCCCAACCGGTCTAAGGAATAAACAACGGCGTCACCTTCTGTCTCTATCTTCGATGCTGCATCTTCTTCCAGACAGAGTGAATCAACGCCAACAAAACCCTCTTCTGTCTCTATCCCGCCATCTGTCGCAACTAACGCAGTTCTCTGGAAGCCGCATGTGTTAGACCCGTCAATCACAATTTTACGCATCGTGTGTACCTCATCCGCGGGATTCATGTTCAGAAGCAGCGCCACTTCCAAGGCGATCTCAACTGCTTCTTGATTCAATTCCCCCGGCGGCTGTTCGTCATTTTCCACCAAACAGGTGCTGTCATACCCCTTATAAATAAAAGTCCTGCTGTATTTCGCTTCTTCAAGCGCTGCTTCGTCCACTTCGCCCATTTCGCTCTTTGATGCTCTCAGATACCGTTTAAATGAGTATGTGGATTCTTTTTTGTCCCTCAGCATGGTAGGGCATTTGCAGAAGAGTTTGGTTCTCGTGTCTAACTGCTGGTGTATTTCTAAACCTGCTTTTAGTCCTATTTTATGGTAGTCCAATTCCATTTCTTATCACCTATCTTTGCTTATTTTCATCACCTTTTTAATTGCGTAAGTTATTTCACTTTCATCAATATATATTCGCCCCTCGTTCAACAAAAATTACTGGATTTCTTTTTATATCAACGCCTGTTTTCTTGTGCGCATCTCTCACCACCGTAAACCCACTAATAGGAGTTGTTCTGATATAAGTTCCACAAACGCAACTTTTTCACGGAGTTCCTCAGCCAACTTCTTCAACTCGTCCGCCGTGTAATAAAAAAATCGGTGGTGTTGCAAGATCGG
>JAODGF010000153.1 GCA_025464645.1 Methanosarcinales archaeon | reverse complement strand
TTCTCTTTTTTATCTCCAACAATTCCTCCAGCACTTCTTCTTCATCCGTGGACAACAAACCCTTTAACGTTTTCATCTCTTTCATTTCTTCTTCGGTAATATCTACATATAAAACATCATTCTCCTTTATCTGCCGCCCCATCGTTGGTTTCTTCATTGAAATCGCCACTTGCATCCCTTGTCCTGCACTTTTTATGCTCTCGCCTTTATCCTGTATCTCATTTATCGCTCCAATCCCTTCACCATCGGCTTTTATCAATTTCACACCTGTTTTTATCTTACCGCTCAAAACCTCAACACCAAAAATAGCGGGTTTACTCTGTCTGAATACACATCCCGGCAGGATTTTTATCTTTGCTGGTGTGGTCAGCCTATCCATGAGCTCACGTCTCTCTTTCTCGCGCTCCTCTTTCATCCAGTTCTCGTAATCTTCTATCAAGCGGTAAATAACATCGCTTATAAACACTGGGATGCCATTTTCCAACGCTATTTCTTTTGCATCCTGAAAAATATCCACGTTAAAGCCCAAAATAACACTCAAATAACGGTCCTTAACCGTGGTAGCGTCTATTACGTCCCTTTTAGAAATACATCCGACTTCTGCTTTCTTTATTCTCTCTATCCCTTCGCCTTTCAGCTCCAGAGCAAGCGCTTCCAGCGAGCCCATTGTATCTGCCTTTATGATTATTCCTTCCGGGCTGGTCTCCATTTTCATCGCCTCTATATCGCCCTTCATCCCTTTTATCACGCTCTCCAGTTCTTCGCGCCCCTGTCTGGATACTCTCACCTGTGAGCCGGGAAGCGCATTTTCTATCCCTGTGGCTACTATTTTCACTCCTGAAGCAGCATTCACCGTTTTTACGCGCTCAAATCGTTGCTCGGTCCTTATCTCTTGCAACGCTCTTGGCTTTAACAACGCCTTCACCTTTGTTACGATTGGCTCTTCCTCTATGCTTCCCACCACGATTGTATCACCCACGCTGAGCTTTCCATCATATAATATCACATCAATCGTGGTTCCGAGACCCCTCTCCTCCTTCTTTTCTAATATCGTGCCAACGCCCGCATCTTCTAACTGAATACGCAGGGTTCTTTCAAAGTACTTCTGTGATAAGCCTATCAGAACAAGTAATAAATCCGCAATTCCTTCTCCGGTCTTCGCACACACCGGTACAATGCTCACAGTTCTTGAGAAGTCTCTTATCCGGTCATACCTATCAGCCGAGAAGCCCTTATCATATAGGTCGCCCACTATTTCATATATCCTCGCATCTAATGCTTCCCTCGCATATTCCGGCTGGTCTTTATAATTGATACAAAAGGGTACGGGTTTTGAATTCCAGCCCTTTATCCGGTCTATTTTGTTCAATGCGAGAACAAAAGGCGTTTTTAATAACCTTAAAATATTCAGTGATTCGTAGGTTTGAGGCTGAAATCCCTCCATCACGTCCACTACCACCACAGCGACATCAGCTAAAGCACCACCTCTTTTCCTCAAGCTTGCGAACGCATGATGACCCGGAGTGTCAATGAAGAGCAAACCAGGAACTTCTATTCCCGCCCAGTCCCTCCTTAGTGGTTCACAAATCTTCTTTATCGTATCAATAGGAATTTCCGTAGCCCCTATATGCTGTGTCACACGTCCTGCTTCCTTCGCTGCTACTGCCGTGCCCCTTATGTTATCGAGTAAAGTGGTCTTGCCATGGTCTATGTGCCCCAGTACAGAGAGAATAGGAGTTCTTGTTTGTTTTTCCATGTCTTTCACCTCTCATCTTTTCCTGTTC
Organism: Methanosarcinales archaeon; assembly: GCA_025464645.1. GTDB lineage: Archaea > Halobacteriota > Syntropharchaeia > Alkanophagales > Methanospirareceae > QMVO01. The sequence goes on along the minus strand of JAODGF010000153.1, from coordinate 5,121 downwards.
CACCAAAAAGAACCTGTCTTTTGTCCCTCCTCCTTGTCAAATTCACGTAACAATTCCTTCTGCCTTTTACTCAGTTTTGTTGGCGTTACTACCTTCACTCTCACCAGCAAGTTGCCCCTACCATAGCCCTTTAAGTCCGGCATCCCTTTATTCTTCAACCTGAAAACCGTGCCTGATTGCGTGCCGGCAGGCATCTTCATTCTTGCAACGCCACCATCTATCGTCTTCACCTCTATCTCATCGCCAAATACCGCTTGCGCGAATCGAACGGGGATTTCACAAAACAGGTTGTTTCCCTCCCTTCTAAAGAATTCATGCTCTCTTACATGCACCACTACATACAAATCGCCCGGTGGTCCTCCTCTTTCCCCTGCGCCTCCTTCACCGGCAATCCTTAATCTGCTTCCTGTATCCACACCCGGTGGTATCCGCACTGTTATTTGCTTATTCACCCTGATTTTCCCGCTTCCTCCACAATTCTCACAGGGCTTCTCTATCACCTTGCCGCTACCACCACATCGAGGGCAGGTAGTGATAGAAATAAATTGAGCAAAGCCTTGCCTTTGCACATTTCTTATTTGACCGGTTCCTCCGCATGTAGAACAGGTTTCTAATCCGCCTGAACTCGCACCCGTTCCCCCACACGAAGGGCAGCTCTCTTCCTTAGAAACGTTTAATTCCTTCTCCAGCCCCTTCGCTGCTTCCTCGAGGTCTATCTCAACGTCATATCTGAGGTCGCTTCCTCTCTCTGGTCCTGGTCGTCCATATCTCTCTTCCGCTCTTGTGTATCCCCCCCTTCCAAAGAGGTCCTCGAATAGAGACCCACCCCTGGTCCCACCGAAACCAAAATTCCCGCCAAAAAAGTCCCTGAATACATCACCAAATATGTCCTCTACATCACTGAACCGTGTGAAATGTGACCAGTCAAATCCACCAGGACCGAAGTCAACGCCCGCATGCCCGAATCTGTCGTAATTCGCACGCTTCTGAGGGTCTGACAACACTTCATAAGCCTCAGATATCTCTTTAAACCTTTCCTCCGCTTCTTTAGGGTTATTCTTGTTAAGGTCAGGATGATATTTTTTCGCTAATCTCCGATAAGCACGCTTTATTTCTTCCTTCGATGCTCCTTTACCTACGCCTAAGGTCTCGTAGTAATCTCTCTTTGGTGCCAATTTCGCTCTTCGTCCCCCACTGTTCAAGAATTATTTTATCCTTTATGCATAAACTTTTTGTATTTTTCGGGATGACTATCGAATTCATTTGTTCACTGTTCTCTCCAGTGGAAATATGAGTGATTTTTCTTTATTTCTCCATATCCTTTATATATAACATCGAACTAATTTCATTTGTTCATAGAAGAAGTGAAGAAGGTGAAGGGATGGCAATGAAGGTGCAGGTAGAAGTGAAAGTGCAAGTAGAAGTGCCAGGAGGCGAAGATATAAAGACCATCTTTGCCCGTGAGGGCGATTTAACGAACGAAGCTTTTAAACCCACGATGATAGAACGTATAGTTAAGTTTTTGGAGGAAGAAATTCCTTCGCCTTTGATTGGTAATCCTTACGATATAGACGGAGAGGACCTCCCGATAAAGGATAGATTGGCGTATTTTTTGCAGTTTGATGAAAAGCGACCAAAGGATTGGTTCACTTCTTCACAGTTAAAGAGATTATATGAAGAAGCGAAGGGTGTAAATATAGGGCTTAGCACGATATCAACATATTTAGCGAGTATGCATTCGAGAGGTATATTGCTGAGAAAGGGGAGCAGGGCAAAGAGGCAATACCGGGTAGCCAAAAAGGCATTCCCTTCGGGTTCGGATTCTGACGCTACTGCTGCAAATATAGACGACATGGAGCTTATAGGATGCTTTCCCCTTCACAACAGATAAGATTTTGAGTAATTACGAAGAATCCCTTTTATCTGCTCTTTAAATTCTTCTAAGGATGCAGTATTTTCTACTATCTTATCTGCTTTTTTCATCGCTTCTTCCATGCCCCATCCAAGCTCCCTTTTCTCTCGATTCTTAAATTCCTCGAGGCTCAATAAGTCTAAGTCATCACCTCTACCACGAGACCTTATTCGCTCATATCTAAGTGAAAGTGGAGCATCTACTCTCACAAGCACGAAATCATTGCCAAATTCTTTTTTGAATGCCTCCACTTCTGCCATGCCCCTCACACCATCTACTACAACAACTTTTTGCTTTTACCCGCACTTTTCTTCCGGGCTTTTATCCGCGGGATGCATCGTTTTGCAATCGCATCCATTCCTTCCCTCGCCCTCAGTTCATTTGCTATTCGTCCCGCATTTTTATCGTTTAACGGAAGACCCCGTTTTCTTAACTCCTCTCTTATCACTTCTCCCATCGTTATGACCGGAATACCGAGCTCCTTTGCCACCGATGCCGCTTCGGTCTTACCCGCGGCAGGCGCACCGACAAATGCAAACACTAATATCTGTATCTCTCGCGCAGCCACTTCTCCGCCGCTCCCCTCGCAAGCCTTCGTTCGATCGCAGCATAAAATATGTTTACAACACAGAGTAGTTCCCCTTTACTCACCTTACCATCAGTGAATGGATGAAAAATAACTTCATCAAGAACCCTTCTTTCCTCAACGGACAATGGCTTTCCAGCCGCTGCGAGCGAGGTAACCACACCGAGTGCATGTCGCATGATAGGGCAAGGCAGGACGATGGACTTCGGTGGTACTTCTATTTCTCCTATCTTTATGTTCACGAGTTCGTTTTTTCTTACTTCTTTATCCTCCTTTGCGATGATCATTTCCCATTCACCATGCGGACCGACAGAAAAGCCGTAGCTGTACGCCTCTGTTACCAGTCTCTCTGTTTCCCCACCTATTTTATCTTTCCAGTAAACGAGTTCTATTTTTGCCATGTTCTTGGATTTGCATTTTTTCAATAAATAACTTTCTATACTGTTTTCTTTAAACTCATACCAGCAAGCAATCCGAAAAGCAGACCTGATAAATGTGCTGTGTGCGCAATCATATCTGGGGTACCCATCGCAATTGGCAAGACATCAAAGTAAAGGGCGAAGAGAATAACTACTATCCATATTTCTACCGGAATAGGAAGAGGGAATATATATACTTTCAGTTTTGGCATCAGCACTGCAAGAGCTCCAAGAACACCGTATACTGCACCACTTGCACCCAGCGAGGGTATATCAGAAGTCAAGCTATACCCAATTCCTGCAAAAATCCCCGCGAGGAAAAAGATGAGCAAAAATTTTGTACTTCCTATCTTCCTCTCCAGCACAGGAGCGAAGAAGAAAAATACAAGCATGTTGATGAGGAAGTGCATAAAACTTCCGTGTAAGAAAAGATGTGTTACTAATGTCCAGGGTCTTTCCATTACATGTGCCGGATTCAGGATTAATAGTTTGGTATAACCAGGAATGAGCAATTGTAAAACAAAAGAGATGGAGATGAGAAATAGAAGTAAGAACGAATAGTTACCGGAGAAAATGCCAAGAGGATTTGTATAAACTCTCTTTTCAGGTCCCCACCCACTACGTTCGGGTTTGAACTCTAATGGACTGGAAGATGTTCTGCCTGCTTCGAGGTCTGACTCATAATCTTCAAGTGCAGCGCACCAGTGCATTTCTGGTGGCAGATGCTCTTTGCAAAGGATGTCGCCACAGTATTTACATCGGTATGATGCGGGTTTACCGCAGATTGTGCATCGTGTGCGTGCCATGAATTATGAAAAGAGAGGTTCATATTTAAAGCTTTTATGCCTCTAATCCTTCCAGAATTCGAGCAAAATTCCTATCCGCTCTTTTCTTCTTGAACCTTATCAGTTTTGCTATCTCGCGCTTATCTACCTCACCTTGCATGAATTCAGTCGCATCCAAAAGCTTTTTACCCTTCTCAGAGCGTACAATCATCGTGGAATATCTATCAGGACTACCAACAGAGCCGATGGAGATGTCTGCAAGCCTGGAAACGAAATCATCACAGAAAGAACATCCTTCTCTCACCACGTTCTCAAACTCACTTACATCGCATGAATAATCCTTCCCATCCGCCGTAACGATGTATTTCCCCCTGGTTATCTGCGTCTTTTCTGCTTTATCAAGGTCAATGCCAAATTTCCTCTTCGTTTCTTCCTTTAAACCTTCATAATCGAAACTTTCAAAACAGAATAGCCCCAATATGGTAATCTCAGTCCCGGGGAATTCTTGTTCCAAATCCCACTGCTGTTGTAACTTCCTTACTGCGCGGACTTCACAGGGTGTACCAACAACCGCAATTCTCCTCTTCCCTGCCTTTAACGCCGCCTCAAGTTTCGACATCATCGGCACACGTAAATATTTCGTGCCGCTCGCATGGCTTATCCCATCCATATCCTCAACCACAATTGCTTCTGCTTTATAACCCTCTCTTCGCTGCACAACGAGCGCAGCATCAAAGAACTTATTTTTTATGCCTGAGATAAGCAAAGAGGTGACCATTCCACCGTCTTGACCATCCACAGATGCTTTACCGGCGGTTAAATCGCAGTAAACTCCTAATTCTTCATCTCGCGCGCCCTCTAAGTATCTATCCTCTATTTCCCTTATATCCTCCTCTGTCGTTGGATATATATTCTTCTCTCGCTTTATTGCTTCTGTGGGGCATACGAGCGCACACGAACCACAGCCTATGCAATCGTCTGATAGCTCTTTGTACGGCGTACCAACTGCCCGCTCCACACCACGACTTATAACATTGATAGCAGAGACGCCAACCAATTCTTCACAAACCCTTGTACACAAACCGCAGAGAATACAGCGCTCATCTTCCAGTTTGAATCGCGGTTTCACAACTCCGTATTCCTGCGCCAGACTTTGTATCCTTCCCTCCGCGGGGCATCTCGCCAGCAGTAGCTCTAAGAGCATCTTCCTTATCTCGATAACCTCCGGCGATTTGGTGTTTACCGTCAGTCCATCTTCGACTGGATAATTACAGGCAGTGACAATCTTTTTCCTGCCTCGTTTCTCTATCTCCACCGAGCATAACCTGCAAGCGCCAAAAGGTTCTAATGCGGGGTGATAACATAAAGTGGGTATATCAATGCCAATGCCTTTCGCAACTTCTAAGATGGTCTTTCCTT
>JAODGF010000152.1 GCA_025464645.1 Methanosarcinales archaeon | reverse complement strand
AAAGAAACTTATATCAGAAAAAAGGGGTATATGGATAAAAGAACTTAAATCATAACTCCAGAACCTCACGAATCCCCAGCCGGTTTACGAACTTAAAAAGGAGCTCCTGCTTGAAATTTGAGTATGCGACCTTATTAGGAACTGCTATTGCCATCTTCCGATCAGATAATTTTGGATACGCCTCTTTAAACACAACTTCGATTTTTCCTATCCATTTCGGGATGTGCTCAGTTATAAAAACTACCGGGAAGTCTTTCCATTCCCTTGCTTCATACCTCGATAAGCTATCAGTAATTACGAAAAAAAGTGAATCATGCTCTACTAACGCACTGCCTGTGATAAACAGGAAGGCGTCATCGTTTGTGAACCCGCTGAAATATCCCGCCGTATCCTCTACTTTTTCAGTTTCGGGTATGCCAAGAACCTCAGCAAGTGCTTCTTTTCGCTTTTCTCGCTCCATTCTACTCCTCGCATCCCCTATAAGTTTTTCTATCTCTTTCTCAACCGTCTCTTTAACGGGCATCTTAGCCAGTTTATTCGTTTTCCACTCCCTTACCCTCTCCTTCACTTTCTTTATTTTATCCTCACGCTGGTAAAACATCAGAAATTCATTTGCTTGTTTTTTACCATACACGCACAGATTCTCCTTGATAAACTCCTCTTCCAATGACTCAAAGACCGCAGGAGAAAACATTTCGGAGATGTCACTTTTTATAATATTATACTGTGAAAGTTCGCCGATTCTATGTATGCCCATCTTCAAAAGTAATTCTATCATTTTTAGTGCCGCCTCATTTCCTTCTTTCACCGCTTTTTCAAAATATTCCGATAAATCGGATGGTTGAGGAGAAAATCCGGCTGCAATATCGTTGAAAACATCCTCATAGCCCGACAAGCAAAGATACTCGTTATAAGCACCTATTTTTAGAATTCGTTCTCTCCTGAGCAACTTTAACAGATCTTTACAATCCTTTCCTGTCATCGCGCGGAAGTTCTTCATAAGTGCTTCTTCTGTTGTATATCCTTTCAATAGATAAAATATCCCCAGCAGTGTCTTCATATCCTCATTTGCCTCTGCTAACCTCAAGATGGTACTTCTATACTCCTCAGGAAACATTTCTTCCACCTCCTACACTTCCTTTTCACTCAACAACTGGTCCACGAGCCATTCCGCATTGAAGGGCTCCATATCCTCATATCCCTGCCCCGTGCCTAAGAATAAAATGGGTTTAGAAGTAGAATGAGCGATGGAAATAGCAGTTCCTCCTTTCACATCTATGTCCACCTTTGTCAGAATGGAAGCGTCTATTCCTACGACTTCGTCGAATTTCTTCGCTCTTTCTACCGCATCGTTCCCTGCAACCGCTTCATCCACGAATATCACCAGGTCGGGCTTTGTCACCCGGCATATCTTCTTCAACTGTTCCATAAGATTTATGGATGTGTGCATTCTTCCTGCGGTATCTGCCAGAACCACATCTTTTCTGTTTGCCTTGGCATATTTCATCGCGTCATATACAACCGCGGCAGGGTCTGCACCATATTGATGCTTTATCACTTTTATCCCTAAATTAGATGCGTGCTCCTCTATTTGTTCTGTCGCACCAGCCCTGTAAGTATCCGCAGATGCAAGTACCACCGAATGCCCGCTCCCGAGTAACTTCTTCGCTACTTTTGCAATACTCGTTGTCTTTCCAGTGCCATTCACACCGACAAAAACGATATTTACGGGCTTATCTCTTGTATTCACGAACTCCTCAAAATCAAGTTTCTCGCCATGAAAAACATTTAACAATGCATCTCTTATCGCTCCTTTCACTAATCCGCCAGTATCCACGCTCCATTTCTTACTCTTGCCCACCAATTCTTCCCTCACGCCGGAAATCAGCTCCTCAACTACGGATAATGCAACATCACTCTCTAATAACGCCGTTTCCAACTCCTCTAAAGGCTCATTCAAATCTTTATCAGCTAAAATCTTCTCTCCTTCTAATATCGCCTTCCCCTTCTCTGTTACCTTCTTCTCGATGGTTTTAGTAAAGTCCCGTAGCTTCTTCCTCAGTTTGTCAAACATTTTTTGTTTCGTTAATTTATCTTCCCGCAGATGCGATTTCTTGTAACCTTGTCTGTATTTTCTGTGCCTCCTGCTCCATCTTTTGCAATACTCCTGTCATTTCTCGCTGCGAATTCTCTAACTCCTTCTTTTTTTCCTCAAGATACTCTATTGAAGAGTCCGGGTCTTTTTCTGCACTCACACCGCCACCTATTCTAACTATTATTTTGTCAGTATTGGTGAGTGTAACGTAAACAGAAGAGTTTGCTCCTATTGGCACTATCAGCTCGTCTCCTGCTTTCATGCGCTTCAACTGTTTTATCGTCTCAATCGCCTTCTCATGCTCCCCGATCGCCTGCCGGACAAAAATCAGCTCCTGAGACGTCGTCTCGGCCTGCGCCTGGTATTGTCGCAATCTTAAAATTAGGGATTGCACTTCTGCTTGCTGCTCCCTCTCTCTCTCCGTTAGCTCTCTTTCTTCCATTTTTATCGCCTTCCTTTAAGTATTATTACAGCATTTCTTTATTTAACTTCTTTAAAACTTTTATCTTAAATTAAATTAAATAATGAAAATAAAAGGCAGAAGCATCTCAAAAGGAGTAGCCACCGGGAAAGCGTTAATTTCAAAGCAGAAGATTTCATTCCTCGGTGCAGTAAACCCTACCACTGGCGTCATCGTGGATAAATCGCTTGACGTCTATGGAAGAGAAATAACAAATCGTATTTTGATATTCCCCGGGGGTAAAGGCTCAACTGTTGGCTCTTATATAATATACCAGCTTAAGCAGCATGGAAAAAGCCCTTGTGCCATGATCAGTCGTCGTGCAGATACAATAGTGGCTGTGGGGGCGATAATAGCAGAGATACCTGTTGTTGATTCGCTTGAGATTGACCCAATTGAAAGCGAACTGATACAGGAGGGGCAGGAGGTGCTTGTGAATGGAACCGAAGGCTACATTGAAATTGGTTCACGATGAGGAGAATGGGACGAGGAGAACACTGGAAAAGCAGGGCTATCATTTTGTGGGACTGCATAAACATAGTGCAGTAAAAACATGTTTTTGGCTGTGGAAATCAATAAGAGGTGAAGGAAATTGCTATAAAGGCAAATTTTACGGCATCAATGCGCACAGATGTGTCCAGATGACGCCTTCTATTTTCTGCAACCAGCGATGTGTCCATTGTTGGCGTCCTCTTGAAGCGTTCACGGTAGGAAGAGAGACCAAACTAAAGAAACAGCCAATTGAGTGGGATTCTCCTGAAGAGGTAGTAGAAGGATGCATAAAAGAACAAAAAAGGCTTATTTCTGGGTTTAAAGGCTCGCCGAAGACAAACCGCAATGCCTTTGCGGAAGCTGAAGCCCCAAAGCACGCTGCTATTTCACTCATAGGTGAGCCTACTTTGTATCCATATTTAAAGGGGCTTATACAGGAATTTCATTCGCGTGGCATGACAACTTTTGTGGTGACGAATGGCACGAATCCGGAAGTGTTGCGGGAAATAAGCCCTTCTCAGTTGTATTTATCCCTGAATGCACCAAATGAATCCATTTATAAAAAAGTTGCACATGCTGACTACTGGTCTCGAATAAACGAATCGCTGGCAGAGATGAGGGCGAAGAGAGGAAAAACGAGAACGGTGATAAGAATCACATGTATAGAAGGGCTGAATATGGTGAGTCCTGAGGGATATGCAGAATTGTTAAAAAGAGCCAATCCGGATTTTGTAGAGGTGAAAGCATATATGCACATTGGATATTCAAGAAAACGATTGCCTCGCGAAGCTATGCCCTCGCATTCGCGAGTGAAACAATTTGCAAGCGAGATTGCGGAACAGTTGGCTCCCGCATCTAATTATAAGATTGTGGATGAATCGGAGATAAGCCGTGTGGTTCTTATTTCAAACCGTTCTTTAGAACGGCTTCGCCTTTTTTGACTGGTTGCCAAGAAATGAGTATCTCCTCAAGTTCCGTTTTAACGAATTCCAGGGTTATATCCGGGCCTAAAACGGCAGATTGCCTTATGCGATTCCCAGAACTTCTCTTTATCAGGATGCGTTTCGATAAAGTCCAAGAATAAAAGCCAATGGTCAATATCCAATATGACGTGTTCATGCGTGTAAACTTTCTTATCTTCAATGGACTCAAACAGCGTTTCTATGTTGGCTGTAAAACTTTAACGCTTCTCGCATCAGCTCGCTTTGCGATATTCCAAAATCATCCCGCATCTTTTTGAACACCGCGAAGGTCATAATTTTTATGAAAAATTCTCAAATAGTCTTTTAAGACTACATTAAACTACATTAATATAGAACAAGGTTACTGGTAAAAAAGAGGAAAAAAGTCCATGGCAAACGTAAGAAACT
>JAODGF010000151.1 GCA_025464645.1 Methanosarcinales archaeon | reverse complement strand
ATGATAGATTTGGCAGGGAAATAAGATTTACAGAGGAGAGATGGAAGTATATTGCTTCTAAACGTCCTATAATGAGTAAATACCGAAGGCAATTCATAGATACGATAATGGAACCAGAATTCATCAAGAAGAGCGTCCCCGAAGTAGTTTTATACTTGTTTGTATTAACGGGCTATATCTCAGATAGGATCAAAAAGGGTGATATAACATGGAAAAAAGATCTATTGGTATATTATAAACACCCCTTATTTTAGTCTTATCTTTAATCATCTTCCCCTCATTTAATTTTAATTTACCTTGACAATGTTAGATAGATTAACTGCAAAGTTCACAGAGAATCTAGCAGGTTAGCGGTTCGGCGGTTTAGCTAACGAGCTGACCCGCTAATAAACTAAACCTCTGATTCCGCGTTCTCTGCGGTAAATTTGAAATATGACCGGGAAAATGGACGAGAACGAATACATAAGACGTTTCACAGAACTCGTGGAGCTGGAACGAGAAGAACAGATGAGGCTGCACGAAGAGGAGATGAGAAGATTGAGCGGCAGAGAGAGAGAGGAAAAAGGCAGAGCTTTTCTGCGGATGAAAGGAAAATCTCAAGGCTTGGGATTGGGTGGGAAACATTTAGTGCGGTTTAGAAAGCAGAACTCGGCTACAACACTGCCAGAGAGCGAGATAGAAGTCGGAGACCTCGTTTTGGTGAGTAAAACGAGCCCGTGGGATGAGGATAACCCTATGGGGACAGTTGCGGAGAAGACCTCGTATTCTATCACGGTTGCCTTTGATGATGCACCGCCTGGTTTTGTCTTTCGTAAAGACCTCAGAATAGACCTTTTTGTAAATGACATCACTTTTCAGCGGATGTTAGAAGCATTAAAGAAATTTAAAAGAATACCGAGGTGGCGAAAGGATAAACTGCTTGGTCATGCGGCACCGGATTTTGAGAGAATAGGAGAAATAGAATTCTTAAATGAGAAACTGAACGCCAGCCAGCGCGAAGCGGTTTTGAGGTCTTTAGCGGCACGTGATTTCTTCCTCATTCACGGACCGCCGGGAACCGGGAAGACGATAACATGCGTAGAGATTATCGCACAACTTGTTAAGCACGGACGTGAGAGAAGCAATAAGATTTTAGCGGCGGCAGACTCTAACGTGGCTGTGGATAACCTGGTAGAACGATTGGATAAGATAGGTGTGCACGTGGTGCGAATAGGACATCCTGCACGTGTAATTCCTTCTTTAAGGAGAAGGAGTCTCGATTATCTCGTTCAGGCAGAGCCAGACTACATAAAGGCGCAGAAGCTTAGGCAGAAAGCGTATGAGATAAAAGAACGCATGAAAGGGGTTGTTATCCCAGAGATGCGCTGGCGAAGGGGATTAAGTGACGAAACGATAATGCAGCTTGCAAGTGAGGGTAAAACAACAAGAGGCATACCGAGGAAAAAAATAGATGGGATGCGAAAATGGCTTGATTTGAAGCATGGAATAGATAAGTTATTCGCTGATGCGAGAGAACTGGAGGATAGAGCGGTAAAAAGGATTATCCAGGAAGCGGAGGTAATTTGCGCCACGAACAGCACGGTGGGTTCTGAGATACTCAAAGGTGCGAAGTTCGATTTTGCTGTTATTGATGAGGCAACACAGTCCACTGAACCCTCAACTTTAATTCCCGTGCTCAAAACGAAGAGGTTTATCATGGCTGGTGACCACAAGCAGCTCCCACCTACCATTCTGAATGAGGATGCAGCAAGGGGAAACTTGAGCAAGAGCTTATTTGAACGCCTTTTGGCGATGCACGGTGATAAAATACGTGTTATGCTTGATGTTCAGTATAGAATGAACGAAGAAATAGCAGAATTCCCGAATAAGGAGTTTTATGACGGTAAGCTGAAGGCAGATGAAAGCGTAAAAAAACATAACCTTTTGGATTTACTCCCGGAATCGAAATTTGTGAGTGAAGATGCCAAACCATTTTTGTTCATTGATACATGCGGCAGCGAGGGGTTCGAGGAGCGGACAAGAAGAGGGTCTACCTCTAAGGAGAACGTAGGGGAAGCGAAATTGGTGAAAGAAATCGTGGAACGGTTGTTAGGCTTGGGTGTAAAGCCTGAGGACATCGCAATCATATCGCCTTATGATGACCAGGTTGCACTCATCAGGAGAGAGCTTAGGGTGGAAGGGCTGGAGATAAAGACGGTGGATGGGTTTCAGGGTCGAGAGAAAGAAGTTGTTATTGTCTCGTTTGTAAGGAGTAATAAATCAAGGGACATAGGATTTCTTCGCGATTTGAGAAGGCTTAACGTGTCCATAACGAGAGCGAAGAGGAAGCTGGTTTTAATTGGTGATTCTCTAACGCTGGAAAGCGAGGGTTGTTATAAAAGGCTTATTGCGTTGGCGAAAGAAAGGGGAGGATATAAAAGGACCTGTGGCACTTAGAATAGGAATAACCGGCAAACCGAGGATAGGAAAGTCAACAATTATAAAAGCAGTGATAAAGAGATTGAAAGCCGATGGTATAGCCGTGGGAGGCATACTTACTTCCGATATTTGGGAAGGAGGAGTAAGGGTGGGTTTCTCTTTAGAAGATACAAATACCGGCGAAAAGGGTGTTTTGGCTCATGTACATCACCGTCAGAGAGGTCCTAAGGTAAAAGTGGGAAAATACACCGTAAATCTCTTCGATTTGGATTCCATAGGTGCAAACGCGATAAAAAATGCGCTGGCACGTCCAGACCCGATTATAATCATCGTGGACGAAATAGGACCGATGGAATTGAAGTCAAAACGGTTCTTAGAAGCTGTGGAAGAAGCAATAGAAAGTAAAAAGTCTATGCTTGTCTCTGTTCACCAGAAGTCGGAGCATGAATTGGTAAAGCGCGTAAAGAAGGAGTTTGAGATGTTTGAGGTTACGCAAGAGAACAGGGGCGAAATGGCGAATTGCATTATTCAGCGGTTTAGAGGCTTATAGGCTTAGCGAAGGGAATTTCGGTGAATTCGAGAAAATTTGTGAAGTCATTAAGCTCATTACAACGAATGTCGTCCCCATCAATCGTTTGGCAATAAAACACCAGTAGAAGTCAGAATTGCTGTAACTGGCGGCAAACATGGAACATCAGAGAAAATAGAGAAGTGGGATACATTTATAGTACTATTCTTGGTAGATCTGATACTGCAACTTAGTGGAACAATTTAGTTTTTATAGTAAAGATATTTCTTTGGTAAAGCTTTCTTTTTAAAAGAAAGGTTTATGATCGCAATAATAGACTACGGAATGGGGAATCTGTTCAGCATATACAACGGGCTGAAAAAGGTGTATGATAATCCGATGCTCATTACTGCGGATAATATTTCAGGTATAAGAACCGCAGAAGGCGTTATTGTGCCCGGCGTGGGTGCATTTGATGATTGCATACGAAACTTAGAACCGTTTTCTGAGGTGTTAATCGAGGTTGTAGAATCCGGCGTGCCAGTACTCTGGATTTGCATTGGTATGCAGATTTTATTTGACGCGAGCGAAGAGGGCAAGGAAAAAGGGTGGGGGTTGATACCCGGGAAAGTAGTTCGTTTACCTGCCGGGGTGCGAGTGCCACACATGGGATGGAACAATTTGCATCTGCACAGGCATTCAGAACTGCTGGATGGGATTGCCGAAGCCGATTATTTCTATTTCGTGCATTCTTATTATTGCGTGCCGAGAGATGAGGACACTACGGTAGCGTCGGTAGAATATGGGGTGAAATTAGCTGCGGTTGTGAGCAAGGACAATGTGTATGGCGTTCAGTTCCATCCTGAGAAGTCATCGAAGAAGGGGTTGCAGGTTTTAAGTAATTTTGTGAGTATATGCAAATGTTAAGTTCTGCCGCATAGAGCCAATGCATCGGTGTTCGGTTAAGGAGGATTGCGGAATGCACTACGTAATTTTTAAATTTGCTTTAAAAAGCTAAACACAGTAGATTTTTAAAAAACGCCCCTCATGTATCTATTGGTAACTTTTAATTAGCTCTTCGCATCCCACGACTTTGTACCTTGTTTTTGGACCTGTTTTTTTATTATTGGAGGCAAGTGTGTCTTTCTTGTGTCTGAATCCATGTTCTTTATTGCCCTTCTTCTTTTTAAAAGTGCACAGGGAACAAGTATTATAGGTCAATTCTTGTTTTGCTCTCTCCATTTTCCGGACGGTGGCTTTGTTTTACGATCATAGCAAGGCTGATTTCTGCTAAGATGTTCTGTACGTGTGGGAGTTGCTGGGACGTGTTAATCTGACAAAGCCAAGCTACTTTATAGGATGAAAGAAAGAAGATTTGTTGGCAGGTGGAAGAGATGTTACAATGAAACGAGTTACATCTAACTGAAAACGGTGCAAGCCGTTTAGATTAAACTACAATTGTCCAGTAATGAATCTCGTATTCCGTTCCGTCTTCGGATATCACTTCTACGGATACTTTTTTGTACTCATACCGATATTCCGAAATAGTCTTTTCGTAACTCATTCGAACATCTCCATAGTTGTTGGATATTATTACAGTGGAATTTGTAAAGTCAAA
>JAODGF010000150.1 GCA_025464645.1 Methanosarcinales archaeon | reverse complement strand
TTTGTTACCAACCCCGAACGAATTGAACGTGGGATAAGAGAAAACGTTGCTAATGCAGTGTTAATAAAACTGAATCAGGTTGGCACTGTTACAGAGGGTGTTGCGGCAGTAAGACTGGCGCAGAAATTCGGCTGGGGTGCGATGGTCTCGCATAGAAGCGGAGAAACAGTTGATTCCTTTATTGCTGACCTCACCGTTGCTATGGGAACAGGGCACTTAAAATCGGGGGCGCCTTGCCGTGGAGAGAGGGTGGAGAAATACAATCAACTCCTGCGGATTGAGGAAAGCCTGGGCGATACAGCGATTTTCGCGGGGAGAAGTGCATTTGTAAGATAAGATGAGAAAATGATTTACACAATAACGCTTAATCGCGCTCCGGACCGGACGTTGTGGGTCGAGAATATCCAGCCTGATGACGCTAACCGGATTGAAAGAGAGCAAAGGTACGCAGGCGGTAAAGGAAAATTATGAAAAGCAGACACCTTTATAGCGTAATAAAAACCCCGCACTAATGCCGGGTTCAGCAACCTCTTTCTTATATTCGTTTCCGTAAAGATTCTTCGCCGAGCAACACCTTCCCGCGATACTTCAGCGAGCGAAAACCTCAGGCGCTATTTTTACCCAAAATCTCTTCCAGCACTTCCTTTGCCCTATCCACTCGCACCTTCTTTTCGCGAACCAGTATCTCCACAACCCGATCTATCAACACTCCTTTTGCACCAGCCGCTATTGCAACGTTCCGTGCATGCAGAGCCATGTGTCCTCGCTGAATGCCCTCGGTTGCCAGTGCGCGGAGCGCAGCGAAATTCTGTGCCAGACCCACCGCAGCAATGATCTCCGCAAGCTCGTTTGCTGTTCTCACGCCCAGTATCTTGAGGTTCGTCTTCGCAGTAGGATGAACGGATGTTGCACCACCAACGATACCAACTGCGAGTGGTAGTTCAATAGTGCCAACCAGGTCATTATCTTTGTTCTTTTCCCATCTCGTTAAAGGCAGATATTGCCCGGTAATACTTGCATAGGAATGTGCACCTGCCTCAATCGCCCTGAAGTCGTTCCCCGTAGCGATTACAACCGCGTCTATTCCATTCATTATGCCCTTGTTATGAGTTGCGCATCTATACGGGTCAGCCTTCGCAAATAAGTATGCGCTGATGATTCCATCCACAACCTCCTCCCCTCCTATCACATCCCTTGCAAAAACAGCTCTTGCACGGGCTAATCTGTATGTTGCAAGATTTGAAATAATTCTCAAATTCACCTTTCCACCCGTGAGTTGTTCAATAAATGGCGCAACCGCTTCAACCATTGTATTTACCGCATTTGCGCCCATCGCATCCTTAACGTTGATTAACAGGTGGACAATCACCATAGAACCAGCGCCCGAGTCCATGACTCTTACCTCGAGGTCCTTAGCTCCGCCGCCAAGGTTCACAAGTACCGGGTCTTCTTCATTTGCGAGGTTTAAAATTCGTTCTTTATTTGCGAGAATGGTGAACTTCACGGAGAAAGGGTCGTAAACATCGGTTAATTGTATTTGCCCTACCATTATGGGTTCCGTGGAACTCGTTTGGAACCCTCCACTCTCCCTTGCCATTTTTGCAGCGTTACTCGCCGCTGCGACAACCGAAGGCTCCTCTATTGCCATTGGTATCAGATAATCCTTATCATTAATCATGAAATTCACGGCAATGCCTATTGGTAGGGGCATTGCACCAACAACGTTCTCTATCATTCTATCTGCTATCTCTCCCAGGGAACCGGTATTAGCAAGAACATTTATCTCCTCTTCTGATAGCCCTGCAAAATCCCTTACCAGCTCCAACCTCTTCGTTGAGCCCAGCTTATAAAATCCTGATATCTTTGACGTTCTCATTTTAAACCTTTTCTTAGAAAGAAAAGCCTTGTTTTCTTTTCCTAAACGCTTTTCTTTTTCTAAAAGAAAAGGGTTTAGTTATAAAAATACTTATCATTTCTAAGGAAAGAAAATGGAAGAAAAAATATCGCTGCGTGAATATCTTTATTCTATCAGGTTTTACATCTTGTTCATTTCCGTTCTCTTCATTGGCTCCATTGTTTTTGGGTACATGGGTTTCCTGAGTGAAATATTTGGTGCGCCGCTGGAGTGGATTCAACAGCTTAGCGAGAATATAAAAGATTTTACACAGTCATATCCAGCATGGATAATCTTTTTGGCTTTCTTTATCGTGATATTCTTGAATAACTCTTTCACATGCTTCCTTGACATTATATCAGGACCTCTGATAGGCATTTTTCCCACGTTTTCTGCATTTATCAATGGTGGTTTGCTCGGCTGGTTTGCCAAAGAGGAGGGTCTGAGGGTCTTTCTTGCAATAGTGCCGCATGGCATATTTGAGATACCTGCTTTTTTGCTCTCCGCGGCGATTGGTCTGCGACTGGGGCGAGAGGTTTTAAAAGGGAAAGGTGAAAGGCATTTAAAAAAAGAGTTGAGGAAGGGCTTGAGAGTATTCCTCATCCTGATTTTACCTCTTCTTATTATTGCCGCTCTTATTGAATCGGTTTTGATTGTGGCAACACTTATTCTTCTTTAAGAAGAAAAAAGAAAACCTGTACTAAAAGAAAAAAACTTGTTTCTTTAGTCAAGCTTTCTTTTCCAAAGAAAGGTTGTTACCCGATGTTGTGCAAGTAGATCACGAACCTTCTAACTCTTTTGGGATTTCCATAATCGTCTGTCCTTCATACTCATGTTCGCAGGCGGCTTCGTATTCGGCGACTGCTTCCTCCTCGGTTTGACGCTCATAATGCGCTAAAACACGTTGTACCCGCTCTTCATTCCATCCAGGTGGAAATTTATTCTTATTCTCTCTCATTCGTTTGCTCATACTCTCCAGCACCTCATAGGGAAGTTTCACGAAGTCCGCAGTCCTCGCCTCACGGGACTCAACCACTCTTATTGTAACGATTCTGCCTCCTATCAGGATATAGAGTGCCCTGAGCGAGGAAATCCACGTTACCAAGCTTCTTCGCCTCTTCCTCAAAGATACTACACCTTCTCACGATAAGATGGCTATATTGCCCGCCAAAATCGAGTACCACTACCTTATCTTTTGTCAACTCCTGCCTCATACAGCACTTTCACTCTTAGTTTTGCGAAACCCTCTTTTATCTCCACTTTGAAGCCCATCCCACCAAATATCTCCTCAAGCTCTGTTTTAACGAATTTCTTTGGCACATCAGAACCTAAAACGAGCGTGAACTCGTTTTTGGATGTTTTGCTCAATTTAAAGAAGTTGCAAGTTTCGAGTCGTTTTAGAATATATTCTGCACGATAAAATTTGTGTTTGAACTGTTCTGCATGCGCCTGGCACACTTCTCGATGCAAGTCCCAGAATTTCTCTTTATCAGGATGCGTTTCGATAAAGTCCAAGAATAAAAGCCAATGGTCAATATCCAATATGACGTGTTCACCAGCCGAAAGCATCTCAGCATGGGTGTAAACTTTCTTATCTTCAATGGACTCAAACAGCGTTTTATGTTTGCTGTAAAACTTTAACGCTTCTCGCATCAGCTCGCTTTGCGATATTCCAAAATCATCCCGCATCTTTTTGAATACCGCGAAGGTGTCTTCATCCATAGCGACTGTGATTCTTTCCGGCGCTTTCATAACACTTTTTCTTTTTAGAAAAAAGAAAAAACCTGTACTAAAAGAAAAACTACGTTTAATGTTAACATTGTTTTGATAACCGTAACTCCGCAAGTTAACCCATAGGTAGGACCTCGGGGAATAACGAACACATCCGTCTTGCTCTCTTAGGAATCTTAGCGAAGTACTCTCTTCCGCTCTTTTCAACAATTTCCTTAGAGGAACAATATAGTG
>JAODGF010000028.1 GCA_025464645.1 Methanosarcinales archaeon | reverse complement strand
AGATAAGATAATTATGATGAAAAGGGCAGACATAAGGATAAGAGGGGAAGTGCAGATGTCGGGGTTCCGGACGTTTATCAAGAATATTGCGGATTCGTTTAATGTGACGGGGTATGCGGAGAATTTAGAAGATGGAAGCGTTAAGGTGGTTTGTGAAGGTGAAGAAGAAGCGATAGAAGGGTTAATTAATTCGATAAAGGAAAGTCCACCGTCATTTGCGCACATAGAAGGAATGGAAGTGGCATACGAGGAATACAAAGGCGAATTCACCGGTTTTGAGAGGCGGGGAGCGGATGTTCCGGGAGAAGAAGGTGCGGGTGAGAGTGAGATGGTGGCGTTGATGCGCAGTTTCGATAAGAAAGGCGAGGTGATGATTGGCATTTTGAGTTCGATGAATGAAACCTTGGGTTCGGTGAATGAAACGCTGAAGAGTGTGAAAGAGGATACAAGTCAGATGCTGGAAAAGCAGGATAATACCATCGAAGCGATAGAGCGAAGTAAAGAGAAAATTGTCACGGAGATAAGTTCGCTAAGAGAAGATTTAAGGTCGTATATGGAAGATAGATTTACGAGAATCGAGCATGAGATAGAGGGGATAAAGGCGAAAATCGGGATGGTGTGAAAACGTAAATAAGAGGAAATTTTTTGGGTGGTTTTTAAGCCCCCTTTTTATATTTAAAATCAGTGATTTAGCTGGCACATGGGATATTAGCGAGGAAGAGGTAGAAACAATAAAGAAATCAACCTCCTGTGCACTGGCTCTATGCGGCAAGCATCCATCCGCTCTCAAAGAAAGATGGTAATGTAAAAGTTGTTTGCGAGGGTGAAAGAGGAGACTACAGGAGCGATAAGAGAAGTCTCAGAGAAGATAGACGAGGGTAAAGAGGATATTGTCATGGAGGTTGCGGCATAAGCTGAGGGAGAAGGGAAGAGGTGCGTTCAACATCCAACATGTTTGACCTCATTACCACCAAGTGAGCATATCCGGTCTTATGAACAATTTATAGCGGATAACTCTTACGCGGGGGAGTATATCTCGCTGAATGCGAAGATAAAGAGTATTGATAGGTGCATTGATTTAAGTTCGTATTCTATAAACTTGATGTCATTAAATGATACGTTATATGGTAGTAAGCAGCCAATGGAAAAGCGAGCGGTGGTTTTAGTTAGAAACAAATGTGGACACCTTAGATAAGGAAATTGGGATTCCGTTGATACCAGGGGATAACATCGTGGTCGTAGGCTACGCAGGGTGGTTTATAGGTATGACAAGGAATATGACGATTGATGGGGGTGGCACAGTGGACAGAACAGGACCAAGTGTTTACTTCAAAAGCACAAAGACAAAGATAGGAATAGGAGAAGAAGCAATATTTACATTAGCTGCATTTAATCCAATCGGGAATCCAAGGATGAACATTCAACTGATGCTAAATTTACCACCTTCCGGAGTCTCTGTTACCGGTGCTACCTTCGTTGAGTATGGCGCGGGTGTTTATGGCTGTAATTATATAATTGACCCGGGAGATGCTCTCAAATCATTCTCTGTGCGGATACAAGGGAATGAAGAAGGGGAGTATGAGGTAAAAGCAGAAACACGTTACAGTTTTGAAGGAGAAGAAGAAACAAAAATGCAAGATGAGACACTTAAATTGATCGTCGCACTGCCTACACCTACTCCATCTAATGTACCAACACCAGCACCAGCAACGCCGACACCACCAGGCTTCGAGACGGTATTTACCATTGCAGGCTTGTTTGAGTANNGAAATGAAGTTCACCCGGAATGACAATCACATGAGGAAGCGCACCAAATTCATAGCTCTTCAATGCATCCAAATAATCTGCTTTCACAACCGGCTTATCCGACCCTGCCCTCGCGATCCCCACAATTACTGATTTTTTCAGCACTTCCCCTTTCCTTTTTTCCTCTACCAATTCCAGCAGTCTTAAAGCTTCGTTTATGCGCATCGAAATATCGAGATAGAGCAGAGTATGCAACCCACGCTCTTTGTTTGCTGTTATCGTATCGTAAGGCACTTCTGATATGACGCCTTTGTAAGGTGGCGCGACCGTTGCGGATTTACCAAACTTGTAACTCTGAAGTCCAGATAGTCCCGCAACCGCAGAGGAAATAGAGGGAGCGTGTATTATCCTCGTTTCTATCCCCATGTCTATCGCCCTAAGCCGCAGATCAACGTGCGTAGTGGCGATCATCGCATCCCCTCCACTGAGTAAAACTACTTTCTGACTCTTTGCGAGCTTCAAAAACCCCTCTTCTGCTCTTTCCTCTATGTCTCCCCTTTCCAATATAGAAACTCGTCTGCCGTACAGTTCCTCCAGCTTTTCTACCGTTTTACCTCCTAAAGGAGAGGTGTAGAATTCTGCATACACGACATCCGCATCCCTTATCGCTTCCAAACCTTTCAAAGTTATATCCTTCTCGTCGTATAATCCGAGACCTATGAAAGTGAGCATAACTAAAAGTTTTTTTAATTTTT
>JAODGF010000149.1 GCA_025464645.1 Methanosarcinales archaeon | reverse complement strand
AGAATATATGAGAAGGAGAGAACTGCTTACAGGTCGTATATTTAGTTCTCGTACGAAGCTTACTCGCGTAAACACTCCAAAAAAGGGTCTTCTGGTTTGTCCTTTATCGTTTGATATACGATAAACGTCTCCGTTCTCTCAACAACGCCGAAAGACTGCATTGTTTTTAAGAATTCGGTCAGCTCTTCCTTATCCCGGAAAAGAAGCTCTAAAAAGAAGTCAAACCTGCCAAAGAGAAGTTGAATTTTCCTTACGTTTTTACTGTTCTTCAAGAACTCCGCGAGTTCATTCCTCAATTTCTCTTCCGGCTTCGCAATGAGCAGAACATAAGCCCTAAAGGAGAAACCAAGCTTATCTGCATCCAAACGCACCGAGAAACCCTTTGCCACACCTTCCTCAGACAGCTTTTTTACACGCTCAAAAGCTACTTGCCGACTTATCCCACACCTTCTGCTCAGCTCGGAGTATGAAAGCCGCCCGTTCTCAAGCAGCGCAGTCAAAATACATTTGTCCTTCTTCTTCAGTTGGATTTCCATCGGTTGTAAAAATATAATATCGAAAACTTTATAAATTGATTATGCTTTTTATCTTTTTGGTTTATGACATGAAAGCGAAAGAGGGAAAGCGAAAAGATGGAAAATAAAAGAACGATGCTAAAAACAAAGTTGGGAGAGGAGAACTACCAGAAACTCATCAGAATAGATAACCCGGAGCTACATCAATTCATTGCTAAGTATGTAGAGCTCTGCAATCCAGATAAAGTTTTTGTCTGCACCGACTCAAGAGAGGATATCCAGTATGTCAGACAAGAAGCGATAAAGGCTGGAGAGGAGCTGGAACTTGCCATGGCGGGTCATACGGTTCATTTCGACGGCTATTACGACCAGGCAAGGGATAAAAAGAATACTAAGTTCCTTCTACCGCCGGGTGTTGATTTGGGTGCCAATATGAATGTGATGGATAGGGAGGAAGGACTCAAAGAAATTCATGACCTCATGCAAGACATCATGCAGGGACACCAGTTGTACGTGCTTCTCTTCTGTTTGGGACCTCTCAAATCTCAATTCTCAATACCCGCGGTTCAACTAACCGATTCAGGCTATGTAGCTCATTCAGAACACTTGTTGTATAGACAGGGGTATAGCGAGTTTGTAAGATTGGGTCGTGATGCGAAGTTCTTCAAGTTTGTGCATTCTGCGGGAGAGCTGGACGAGAGAAAGACCTCCGTGAATATTGATAAACGCCGGGTGTATATTGATCTTGAGGATGAAACGGTATATAGTGTGAATACCCAATACGGGGGCAACACCAT
The DNA here is from genome assembly GCA_025464645.1 of Methanosarcinales archaeon. Taxonomy (GTDB): domain Archaea; phylum Halobacteriota; class Syntropharchaeia; order Alkanophagales; family Methanospirareceae; genus QMVO01. The sequence continues at coordinate 1,819 of JAODGF010000149.1, read as the reverse complement.
AGGACTCAAGAAGTTAGCAATGCGCCCGGCGATAAACCGTGCGTCGAAGGAAGGCTGGCTAACCGAGCACATGTTTATCATGGGTGTGCATGGTCCATCAGCGCGGGTAACTTATTTTGCAGGTGCGTTTCCTTCACTCTGCGGAAAGACTTCCACCTCCATGATAAAAGGGGAAACCATCATTGGAGATGATATAGCTTACTTCAAGAATAAGGGCGGGGTAATGCGTGGAGTGAACCCGGAGAAGGGGATATTTGGAATAATACAGGGAGTGAACTCCGAGGACGACCCTCTGATATGGAAGGCACTCCACAGTCCGGGTGAGATTATATTTTCAAATGTACTGGTCACAGAAGAAAAAAGCGTCTACTGGATTGGTAAGAATGAAGCCCAGCCCAAAAAAGGTTTTCATCATTCAGGTGAATGGACACCGGGAAAGAGGGATGAAGAGGGTAACGAAATATCACTTTCGCATCCCAATGCCCGGTTTACACTTGACTTGCGACTCATAGAGAATTTAGATCCGGAGATTGACAATCCTGAAGGTGTTGCGATAGGGGGGATAATCTATGGTGGGAGAGATTCAGACACAAAAGTGCCGGTTGAGGAATCCTTTGACTGGGTGCACGGTGTTATCACCATGGGCGCCGCACTGGAGTCGGAAACAACAGCCGCAACATTGGGAAAAGAGGGAGTGCGAAAGATTAATCCTATGTCTAACTTAGATTTCCTTTCAATACCTATCGGGCGATATATAGAGAATCACTTGAACTTTGGAGCTAAATTGAGGAATCAACCACCTATATTCTCTGTGAATTACTTTCTAAAAGATGCGGATGGAAATTTCATGAATGATAAAACAGATAAGGCAGTGTGGCTAAAATGGATGGAACTGCGTTCTCATCACGAAGTTGAGGCAATAAAAACACCTACGGGACTCATACCAAAATATGAAGACCTTAAGCGGCTGTTCCGGGAGGTACTCGATAAAGCGTATCCCGAGAAGGACTATCGCCAGCAATTCACGTTAAGAGTTCCAGAGAATTTAGCCAAGATCGAGCGTGTAATAGAGTTCTACAAGACAAAAGTTCTGGATACACCACAAATATTGTTTGAAGTACTGGAAGAGCAAAGGCAAAGATTATATAGCGCAAGAGAGAAATACGGGGATTATATACCGCCGTTAACAGGAAAATGATGCAGGATACAGGATACAAGATGTGTAATCTGAGGGGTTATAAAAAGGAATGGCACAAATGAATGAAAAAGAAAGGTTAAAATGATCGAAATATGTATATATGGGAGAGGAGGGCAAGGAGGAGTAACATTAGCGGAATTAGTCGCACATGCAGCCATTTCAGAGGGTAAACATGCGCAATCAATGCCTTCTTTTGGTCCTGAGAGGAGAGGAGCGCCAGTTCTCGCGTTCCTGCGAATAAACGAGGCAGAGCGAATAAAAGTTAGGGCTGAAGTAGAGGAGCCAGACGTGTTAGTCGTGCTAGACCCGGGTTTGCTACAAGTTGGCGGTGTTGTTTCAAGGCTTAAAAAGGATGGAATAGCGATAGTCAATACGGTGAAATCGCATGAAAAGATGAAATCAGAAATAGAGGCAAATAAATTGGCTTCGGTTGATGCGATGAGCATCGCGAGGTCGGTTTTAGGCTTGCCCATTGTCAATACGACAATGATAGGGGCGCTGGTGAAAGCTACGGGAATAGTCGAGTTGGAATCCTTAGAGGAACCGATGAGGGAACGTTTTGGAAAAGTCGCGGCGAAGAACATAGATGCGATGAGAAAAGCGTATGAAGAAACGGTGGTG
>JAODGF010000005.1:34449-36354 GCA_025464645.1 Methanosarcinales archaeon | reverse complement strand
CCTGCATCCTGGTTGTTCAGAAAAGAAAAGCACTTGAAAGCCACAAAATAAAGACCATTATAATCAACAAGCCAAAGGAGAGGATTCTTTACGATGTTCAAAAGAAGTATTATCAGAGTTCTTATCGAAATGAGTTTTTTAACATGTTTGATGTTGAGCAGAAAACATTAGGGGAAAGGAATTGGAAATTAAAACCACAACCAGTTTTAAAATTGATGGACAGACTTAATACGACAATAAAGACTAAATTAGAAGATTTAAGAGAAGTAATACATGAAGGAATAATAACAGGAGACAATACCATCTTTTTTGCGGACGATAATACGATAAAATCCAAAAGGCTTGAGAGTGGGATACTCAAAAGAGTTCCAAAGGGAAGAGATGTAAGAAAGTGGAAAATAATATGGAACGACAGATGGTTAATATATCCTCAACAGCGTGATGGAACACCAGTAACAGAAGGTGAGTTTAAAACTGCCTTTCCAAATGCATATCGCTATCTTGAAGCAAATAAGGATAAACTCTCAAACAGGAGATATTATGGTAAAACCGTGGTGCAACTATTCGGATGTTGGTATTCATTAATTCATCCAAAACCTGAGAGTGCATTTGAAGGTATAAAAATAGTCACACCCAACTTATCAAAAGAGAATAACTTCGCTCTTGACAAGGAGGATTATTATTTTGACCATGATACGTATTCGATTATTCTTAAAGATAAAAGCGAACCATTCAATAAATTTATTCTGAGTTTGCTCAACTCTGACTTATTGGAGTTTTACCTAAAACAAATCAGTCCTTACGCTTCTGGGAAGTATTATAGATACATGACGGGTTATCTTGAGAAACTACCGATAAAACTACCAGAAACTGAGGAAGAGAAGCGAATAGCGGAGCAAATCGTAAATAAGGTAGATGAGATTCTGGAATTGAACAGGGAACTAAGCGTTGATATTGATGAACCGCTGAAAGGAGAAGAAACGGAGAAGTTGCCTTATTTAGCTTCTGTTTCTTTTTCAATACGTGATGATGCGAAATTTGAACGAGTGGAGGTCAAAGGCGACAAGATTTTCATTAGTTCGGAAGATTACGTAGAAATCAAGGATAAGAAAATCAGGGATTTTGTCGTTGTTTATCTCAACTCTGTTACGGAGAAACTGAGTAAATCAAAGGACGTTAAGGGGTTGATTTATAATATCAAGGTTCCAAAATCGGCGGAGGTTCTGAATGAAATTGTAATGAGGGACAAAACGAAAATCGAAGAAGAGATAAGGAAGTTAGAAAGAGAAATTAACGAGTTGGTGTTTGAGATTTATGGAGTTACGGAGGAGGAGAAAAGGATTGTTGAGGAGAGTTTGAGATGAAAGACAAGATGTCTGCTTTGAGTTCATTAAAAAGCCAGCCGAAATTTGCTTATTTTATCTTTTTTAAAGGCACATAATATCATGTTTTTGCAAGTTCACTTCCTCAGATGCTTAAGCGAAAAGTTTTTATTGGCTGATGCGAAAAATAAATTTTAGGTGGATAAACGAATAAATTCGGTTATCATCCGAAAGCAAACGAAAAGTTGGGGAATAAATGAGCAAATTCACACTTAAGGAACTTGCAAAGAAGGTACTAAAAGAAGAAAGAAAGCCTCTCACGGCTGAAAAAATCTGGCAAATCGATAGGAATAATAAAAGTAGATATAGAGGATCCCGATTCATCAGAAATTCTATTTCCTGCAAGATTCAAGAGCGAATTAGATTGGGACACCATCAATAAACTGAGCAGGGAAAACGATGATTTTAAGGAGTTCGTAAAAAGGATAAAAATTGATATTTCCAGTAAAGAAGTGCGAAAAGAGAGATACGATAAGGTCGTTGAAATAGAGAAATTAAAGGTGAAACTTTTGCCAGAGAAGCG
>JAODGF010000005.1:0-34406 GCA_025464645.1 Methanosarcinales archaeon | reverse complement strand
AAAAAAATGAACTGGAAAGAAGCGTGGGAAGAGAAGCAGAAGCAGAAAATGAAAACCCTGAGAATTACTTATGACCCTCAGTTCCGGGCGAAATTCGCGGATGACTATTCCGAGCAGGCTAAATACAACAATTACGAATATGGAAGAAAAGCAGTCGAGACATTGAGTGAGATATTAGATGAGGACTTTGAAGTTTTAGAAATAGGGTCTGGACCCGGAACGTTGACGATACCATTAGCCAAAAAGGTAAAAAAGGTGGTCGCAATTGAGTCTTCCGAAATGGCTGTGGAATACCTGAAACGAAACCTTAAGGAAGAGCAAATCAAGAACGTTGAAATAATAAATAGAAACTGGATGGACGTTGACGACCAGGAAATCGAAGACCGATTTGATTTAGCCGTCTGTTCCCATTTCCTGTGGCAGGTGCGCGACCTCGGAAAGCACTTAAAGAAGATGGAAAATGCTTCAAATAAATATTGCGCAGTGATACAACCTGCGGGAAGGGACAGCATGGTGAAGGATATGTGGACGAAGATAACAGGGGAAAAATATAGAGGCGAGTTTGACCCTGACGCCGATTACTTTGCTTATCCGATACTGCGACAGTGGGGGAAGCTGGTAAATGTGCGAGCGATGAACTACCGCGTAGAGAGGAACTTCGAGCAGGAGGTGAGGTACATAGCGAGTTTTATAGGTAAGTACGTGGAGGTCGATGCGCACGTGAAGGAAATCATCGAGCAATACGTTTCGGAAAAGGGTCTGCGTAAAGAGAAGCGTTCAGCAGTGGTGATGTGGTGGTGGGTTCCTTTTTAGTACAGAAGGTTTTTTCTTGAAATCCTAACATTATTCGGTTTTTTTATCCAAAACTGAGCTTTTTAGGGGACATTATTTATGTGCCTGACCAATAATATTAAGACAGATAGGGTAACCTGAAAAATAACGGAAAGGAGGGGAAAATTAGGGCAGCATAAAATTAAAAAATGAAAGACCTGCTACTGATAATACTTCTAATCTTTGTGGGGCAAACTTTGGGTTGTTTAATTGGATTGATAAAGAACCCCAAAGAAACCGTTTTATATGGCTCTTTAGCATTCGCTGCTTCTATGATGCTTGGTATATCTTTCTTTCAATTGATACCAGAAAGCCTAAAAATTATGCCTTTTTACTTGACTTTTATCTCTTTTCTCCTTGGAGTAGTCATATTTCGAGGAGTTGATAGAACCTTGCCCCATATAAATCCAGAGTTACTTAAAAAAGAAAAGCCGTCCATTGAAAGAAGCGTTACTATGCTTGTTATCGGCATGGCTCTGCATAACCTCCCGGAAGGATTGGCAATTGGTGTTGGGTTCGCTTTGACGCCTGTACTGGGAATTACGATAGCAGTGGGGATTGCAGCACAGGACGTGCCAGAGAATATCGCGACAATCGTTCCTTTATACGGCTTAACCAAAAAGAGAATGAAATCTTTTATTATAGTAACGGTGACAATCGGGTTTGAATTACTTGGTTTTATTTTTGGCTATTATATCCTAAAAGGAATGTCTTTAGATTTATTAGGCGCCTCGCTTGCACTTGCAGCAGGATTTATGACTTACATTTCCGTAGAAGAATTGATTCCAGCAGCTCATATAAAGCAGAATTTAAAAACAGGTCTTACCGGTCTTATTTTGGGATTGGTGTGTGTTTTATTAATCTGCCTTTTAGGATAAAATGATTAATAATAAGAGAATAAAAATTTGATGGTATATTTATGCTGCAAGACATATTAATTCCCTTAATTGTAGTAGGTTTAGCGGAATTAGGTGACAAAACCCAGCTATCTACCCTGCTCCTGGCTTCAAAAACTGAAAAACATATACATTTATTTCTCGGTACGATACTGGCGTTTTTGATAGTAGATGGAATAGCGATTTTAGCGGGTGAGTGGATTACACATATCGCACCCGGGGGTTTAATAAAAATGCTTTCGGGCGCTGTTTTCATACTCTTTGGACTGTTAACTTTAATCTTTAGAAACCAAAGGAAAGAAACCAAAAGCAGATATTATTTCGGAAATCCGTTCTATTCAGGTTTTATCCTGATTTTCGTTTCCGAATGGGGAGATAAGACACAAATTGCCACTGGACTGTTTGCAACCAAATACAATGGGTTAATGGTTTTAACAGGAGCTATAATAGCGTTGAGTTTGCTTTCTATAATAGCCATCTATTCAGGTAAATTTATTTCAGATAAAGTGAATAGAGAAACATTAGCGAAAATTGCTGGAATTTCGTTTATATTGATGGGCGTAGCCTTCTTTTTGTTTTAGGATGTCTCTCTTGATGTAGGTTTTATCCCCAATGTCATGCATCTGATGCAACCGAGAAACGATTACCGTACTCACCTCATATTTTGTCTCATAGCCCCTTGCCAACCTGAACTGTATCTACGTTTTTTCAACCCTCTTCTCTCTTTGAGAGATGGCTTTTCCGTCCATTTTATTTTCACTCTTTCCACCTCCGGCATTCTTTCTTCAATTACGTCCACTTCGTAGCTCCTTTCTACTCTTCTAAAATCATCATAATCTCTGCTTGAAAGAATATTTATCGCCTTTCCTTCTTCGCCCGCTCTTGCAGTTCTTCCTATCCTATGAATATAGTCCTTGCTATCCGTGGGTATATCATAGTTGTAAATATGTGACACACCTTGAATATCAAGTCCTCGTGAAGCTACATCAGTACATACAAGCACACAAGCTTTTTGCGAATTAAAAAGCTTCATTGTCCTGTCCCTTTTGTCCTGGGTGAACCCACCATGAATAGCATGGGCATCTATTCCCTCTAATTTCAGGTTGTTTGCAACAAAGTCCACATTTTTACGTGTATTACAGAATACCATTACAAGCCCTGCTTTTTCGTGCTTCAATAAATGGACTAATAAAGAGAATTTTATATTATCCGGAACATCATAATAGACCTGAGTTAATTTTTTCGGGTCAACATAAGCATCCGCAGAAACTTCAACAGGCTTTTTCATGTATCGCTGAGCAAGACGCGCTATCTCTCTTGAAATGGTGGCAGAAAACAATAGCATCTGCCTTTTTACAGGACATTCTCTTATTATCTTTTCAACATCATCTATAAATCCCATATCCAGCATTCTGTCTGCTTCATCTAAAACCAGAATTTTTACACGGTTTAATTTAATCGTCCTTCTTCCTATATGGTCCAGTGTTCTGCCCGGCGTTCCTATTACAATATCCGCGGTCCTCAATTTCTCAATTTGTGGATTTATTGACACGCCACCGTAAATGACGACAATCTTTAAATTTAAAGGCTTGTACTTTGAAAATTTCTTTAAAGCCTCTGCAACCTGCTGTGCCAGTTCTCTTGTTGGGGTTAACACTAAAGCCTGAATTCCCTCTCCCTTTTCGGAATTTTCTATGATCCCGGAAGCAAACGCAAGCGTCTTTCCAGAACCTGTTGCAGACCCAGCTATAACGTTCTTCCCGGCGAGAATTAAAGGGATAGATTTTTCCTGTATCTCGGTTGGCTGTTCGAACTTCTCTTCTTCTATTGCTCGCAAAATAGGGTCTATAATACCCAGTCTTCTAAATTTTTCCATAGTTGTTTTTATTTTATCAAAGTCTAATGCTCTTTCACATTAATTAACTTCGTTAAATTTAATATATTTTCAGTTAATATAAAGGTTATAAGCGGTATAAAAGAAGAATAATGAAAAGACCACAGCAAGAGAGGAAAGAGAACAGAAGGGTAACAGAAGCTTTAGGCATACAGATAACCACTATGCTGCTTGTTTTTTGCGGTTTAGTCGCCCTCATTTCTCTTCTTCACGCGCTATTCGTGTCAGAGCTAAGTGCCTCCTCAGGGATTTTAGACATCTTTGCCCTTTCTGCTTTCCCGATTGCATACGGAATCTGGCTGCGAAAGAAAGGGGCGTTTTATGCTGCGCTAATTTTGCTTGAATCCCTTATAATTATCTATCCTCTCACCACCGCCTTTAGCCCGCCAAGCTTTTTGGCGGAAAACTGGGTGTGCTTTGTGTCTTTTATCGCGGTGGGCGTAATCGCGGTGCCAATTATTATATCAAACAAAGCCCATTTTGTCGATACTTTTGGTGATGCAAAGACACAAAAGGGTGTGAACCTGCATGACCTCATCGAAAGACTCCCCGTGTTCAATATCCTTTTCACTGTTTTTGGCATTTCCCTCATCATAAGAACTGTACTGCCTTATGCGCGCGTTTTTGGTGGAGAAATGGTGATGTTTGGTTCTGATGACCCCGTATATCACCTAAGATTAATAGAGAACATGCTTTTTGGCAATCATTTCCCACACAGGATTTATTTCGACCCCTATACTCTTTTCCCGCATGGCGACCATCTTCATTTTGCTCCTTTATTTGACCTGATACCTGCATTTTTTACATGGCTTATCAGCTTGGGCGCACCCACGCGCATGCTAATGGAGACCGTAGGGGCATATTACCCCGCTGTCCTCGGTGCTCTGGTTGTTTTCCCTGTTTATTTCATCGGTAAAGAATTATATAGCAGGGAAGTGGGTTTGCTCTCTGCATTTTTAATCGCTATATTACCCGGTTTCTTGTTTCGCTCCATCTTAGGTGCAATGGACCATCATGTTGGAGAAGTCTTATTCAGCACGATAGCAATGATGTTTCTGGTGATGGCACTGAAACGAGCAAAAACCGCTGGCATAACTTTTGACCACATAGCGAGAGGAGATTGGAAAACCTTAAGAAATCCCTTAGTCTATATTTTCCTCGCGGGTTTCTCTTTTGGTCTTTATGCACTTACCTGGGTTGGTTGCGTCTTGTTCGCTTTCATCATTTTTGTCGCTCTTTTCGCTCTGTACCTCATAGAGCATTTACGTGGCAATTCCACGGATTATCTATGCATGGTCGGTGTCCCGGTATTTCTGATTCCGCTATTAATGATCATACCGTTCTTGAAGCATCCGGGGATGTATAGGTCGGCACATGTAGCCTCACTGCTCATAGGAGCGCTTGTGGTCTTGCTGTTAAGTATCCTATCAACAGTTATGACAAGAAAAGGAATAGCTCGCCATGCTTATCCTGTTGCGGTTTTGGGCATGGGCATACTGGCTTTAGTTTTTTTAAATGTGCTGTTTCCATCTCAATATGCTTCGCTGATACATGCAATGGGTTGGGTAAAGTATAGTACAGGCATGCAGGTAATAGGGGAAATGCATCCAATGACACTGGGTGCAGCCTTAGGACACTTTTCCACCTGTTTTTACGTCTCTCTTGTCGCTTTTGCATTTGTTATTTACGGTGTAATACGGAAATGGAGACCTGAAGAGACCCTGTTTCTCGTTTGGTGTTTTGTAGACCTCATGTTACTGGGTGTAATGTTTGACATGTTTGGTATTCGCCCTCCACCAATTGGTCAAAATCGGTTTGTGTATTATTACGCGGTAAACGTGGCACTACTTTGCGGCTTATTCGCTGTTCGGGTGACTCAGTTTAGCTTCGCTTTTTTCGCTGAGACGGGGAAACCGAAGGCAGAAGGAAAAAGGATCAAAGGGAAGAAAGAAAAGCAGAAGGAGGAGGAGGGAAAGCGGGGACAGAAGGTAGAAAGTAAGAAAAAGGAAGTGCCTGAAACGGGTATTAGAAAGATAAAGCAGTATGTCACGCCAAATCGCATCATAGTATTAATTGTAGTGATTTTCATTATCTTTTATCCGTTCCCGTTCAATATAGCTAAACCCTTCCCTGCGAACATGCCGGAGAATTTTGAGCGCACATATTACCAAGCCAAGGCTGGTCCTTCTGTGTTCCACCCTGATTGGTACGAATCGTTATTGTGGATGAGAAACAATACTCCCGATCCGGGCGTGGATTACTATGCGCTATACGAAGAACCTCCGCGTAATGAAGATTACAAATATCCGGATAGCGCTTACGGCGTGATGAGCTGGTGGGATTACGGACACGTGATAACACTTTATGCACATCGCATTCCCAATTCAAATCCGTTTCAGGGTGGTATAGGTGGTACAAATGAGGATGGCTCGATAAGACCCGGCGCATGCACGTTCTTCGTATCGAGTGATGAAGGGGAAGCGAATTGGATATTAGACGAACTCGGCACGAGATATGTGATAAGCGACTTGGAAATGGCGGATGTATGGGGGATATGCTCTTGGTTAGGTCGTACGCCAAAGTTCAGTGCGATAACGGTTTGGGCTGGGAACTCACAATACTTTAACTCCCTTTCACGCTATTATAATACGATGGAAGCGCGGTTGCATCTATTTGATGGTACAAGAGTAGAGGTAGATGGTGAAAACATACCCGCCTTAGCTCACTACCGGTTAGTGCATGAGTCTCCCACTTTTGTTCTTCCTTTGGTTATTATAGACGAAAAAGAGGGGAAGATGTATTGGCGACCTTTTTCCGGTGATTATATCAACACGGAATCGCAAGCGCAGATTCTTCACGGGTATTTGTTCAGTATGCCCGCAGGGGTAGGGATAGAGGAAGTTCTGGATAATGAGAGCATACCCGAAATATTGAGCAGCGCGCTTAATTCCACGGGCTTTCCGCTTTCTGAGGATAGCACGGTTATAACAATTGACGGGACCCGTTGGACAATCCGAGACACGACAAATGAAAACATATTTAACATCAATAAGAAAGAAGGAAAGCTAAACGTTTACCTTTATGGCGTCAAAACCGGGCAACCAAACATAAAAGCATGGGCACCGGAATATATACAGCCCGTGAGTTTTGTGAAGACATTCGAATACGTAAAAGGGGCGAGAATAGAGGGAACTGCGCCTAATGGCTCGATTGTTGAAATAGCAACAAACGTCACCACAAACCAGGGGAGAGAATTTGTGTATTCACAGCAAGTGAGGTCAAACGGCACATACGAGTTCGTCGTGCCGTATTCAACAGAAAAAACGGTTGAAGGATACGATGTTTTTGCATCATCTTATAAAATACGTACTGGTCGTCGCCTGGAGGACGGAACGGTAGTGTGGGATTTAGAGAGAGAGATAAGCGTGCCAGAAGAAGCAGTGATGGAAGGAAAAACAATAAGGGTAGATTTGTTATCTTAAAATCCTCTATATTGCCGGATACACAAACACTCCCTGCTTTGTCACATCAAAGTCTATGCCACAGAATTTATCCACGTATTCCTGGTGTATTGCTTGGGGGTCTAAATCCTCGAACTTTTCTGGATAAAACCACTTCGCCATGTATGCGAGACCAACTGGATATACAGAGCCAAAAGCAATGCTTCCATCCATTAAATAGACACGCCCGCATTCCACTGCGGTCACATTACCAAATCCTGGTAGTCCTATTACCCTTTTATATTCTTCTTCTATCTCTGTTTCATCGTCCGTCTTGTACCCACCCTTGCGAGAAAGTCCAACGATAACATCCGGGTCTTCCTCCAAAATCTTCTCTGTTTCTACTGCTGGATATGTTCCCACAAGCTCTGCCATTATAGCCATATTGCTCCCGCCTGCAAGTTTACAAAGCTGGTGCATTCCTGTTCCTTCTGAATACGTCTTGCGTTCACTTATTGAGTCCACCCCGCTCTTATCAAGGAAAACCTTTGGTTTCTCATCTTCTGGAATCTCTGACACTGTATCTTCTATTTCTCCAACATATTTATCATGCCATTCGAGATATTTACTTGCATTAGCTTCTTCTTCAAGTAAATAGCCGAACGTTTTCATCCCCTCTCTGAGTTCTTCTGGCTTGAAGAAGTCCAATCGAATGACCGTTATGGAAGGAGGGAGTTTGTCCTCTATATATTCAGGACCCGGCCATGTCCCGTAGGCAAATACCGCATCGGGTTCTAATTGCAGCACTGCTTCGGGTTCTATCTCCCTCCATCCGCCGACTACTGGTTTTTTACTTATCGTGGGGAAGAAATCTGTTCGTTTTGCTATTGTATCACTGATACCAACTATTCTATCATCGGCACCCAAAACGCGAATCGCTTCCGCAATATCCGTATTCAGCACGATTATTCTCTTCAACGGCTTGTATATCGTGACATTCTCTCCAGTCGCAGTCCTAATTATCCTTGGATACCTCCCCTGATAAAAATGACTACAGGCAACTTTACGCAGTTCTCCCTTTTCTGGATAATCTACCTCTTCCCCCAAATATGTGGCTTTCATATACGCCATGACCGCTTCTATTACCTCAGTCCTTGATACAACGTTCATACCATCGGTATTCTGCATATTCACCGCAGCAGCAGTAGTGGTGGCAGTCGCAATTATTACCACCGGTGTTAGAATCAATATCAGCAGCAGGCAATAGAATAATCCTTCTCTTTTACTTAATTTCATCTCCCTTCCTCACCTCTTTTTTTCGCAAATGCTACCGCTACTCCAAACAGCAGTCCGGCAAGTGCAGATACTACTCCAAAGTCTGTTAATTTTAATGCGAATGTAGAACTCGAAGAAGATGATGAAAGAGTTGGTGTTGGCGTTACTGTGAGAGCGCTAAAAGAAGCTTTAGATTCCTCTCCTAATAACGATTCTCCTTTCCCCTTAGCTTTTTCCTCCTCCGCCGAGCAGCACGGCAGGCTCACAGATACCGGATTTGATTCGTGCTTGTTTATCCCGTTCCTATAAGTAGCTTTGAAAATAGCACTGTTCCCTCCTTCCTTATTCTTAACTTCATTGACTTTAAACTTGAACACCACAATAGCAGACTCGCCAGACTTTATCTTTCCAACGTACACTCTTTCCTGCTGCCATTCCACTTCGCTTGCGGGTGAAACAGCAATATACACGCTATCAACATCCGATAGTCCCTCATTTATAACTTCTAAGGAGACCTCGCTCTCAGAAACTCTCAGAGGTAATATATTCACTGTACCTGTGACCGTAATCGGAATAAAATAACGAATCCCTTTACTCCTTTTGCCTTCCATATCTTCAATGTCCGCAATGAACTTCAGCATGTATATGCCTTCTTCTGACGGTGCTTTTATTTTAAATCCCAGCTCAACTTTTTCATTTGGTCCTATTACGCCGACCGAGGCATACCTGTTGTATACTTTAAATTCATGCTCAACGATATATGCTTCTTTTAGGTAGGCGTCCATGGTGAATCTTGTCTCGGTGTCAATGTCGGTAACGTAACCCCCGGTACCTTTTATCTCACTCTTTATATCCACATCCTTCTCTATTGGCTTATCCTGCATATTCTTAAGCGTTATCGTAAGTACACCCACGTCACCGGGCATCAACGTCTCTGGATTGAGTTCGTAATCATACACCATCACAGAGGGTTTAGGATTGGGCGCGATTGCACACTTGTTTAATAAGCTGTCTATATCATCAGCAAAAACGATGTTCGTAGAGGAACACAAGACACACATAAATACCAGGCAAAAAAAGACCGCTTTTAACTTATTCACCTCTTTCACCTCCTCTTTCTCTTCTACTAATAAATAAAAACAGAACCGCCACTACAAACAATCCAGTAAGCGTAAATACCACTTCAAATCCTGGTACTGCGGGAGATGGTGAGGGTGTTCCCGCCATACTCACAGAGACGCTCGTACTACCACTATCCCCCTCCTTTTCGTTAAGGGCATCATACCACGTTCCACTGAAAGTACCACTCCCTTCCGAGGGTGCTCGCACTTCATATTTTATCGAAGTTTCATTGACCACAACGAAGACAACCTTCTGCCCTGATACATAAGTTTGATTTGAAGGATGTGTAGTGCGGAGGAATGCAAAACCGTCGGGGATCATCTCTACGATGCCACCGATTTGCAGCCCCTCTATGTCCAACGTGACATCGAATGTTGAACCAGGACGGGGATTTGCCGTGGATAGGATGCGCGTTACAGTGGTATCAGAAGCTTTAGCAGTGGTAATAGATGTAAGTACAACAGAGCTTGACGAAATTACAAGTATCACGGCGACAGTTAATAATATCGCCAGTATTTTCTCTTTATTTCCGTTCATGCTTTCTTATTAGATACGCTGCTGCAATTAATATAAATAACGAGATTACAAGTTCAAATCCCGGTGTTTTTTCTTCTGCTCCTGGCTTTTCCTCGGCAGAAGGTGTTGGAACTGGTGTGGGAGTTGGTGTAGCACCTGGTACGGCAGGTGTTGATATTAAAATTGGAGATGGAGTAGGTGAAGGTGTTGTAGTTATGGCTTTCGCAGGTGTAGGCGTTACAGTAAGTGCAGGTGTTACGTGCCACGTCCATGTGTGCATATCGAATAATCCGGTTGATGTGTTAGTTGCCATTACAGAGACGTTCCAGGTTCCAAGAACTGCGCTTGTGCTCGTGTAGGCAGCTTCTGTCACGCTTTCATTTGTTTGCACTTCTGTACCATTTATTTGCCAGCTAATACCTACTGTCTGGTTTACGGTGATGTTGAACGTTCTTGATTCGCCCTTTGTGCTGTTTACAACCGCATCAAAGGGGTTCCAGGCAGTTATGTTTGGAGAAGCTAGCGTAACTTCTCCTTCTCCTTCTCCTTCGCCTTCCCCTTCCTCTTCTTCTTTATATGTTATCACTAAGAACGCATTCGCAGGCATCATGTTGTCCCCGTCATCGCCCTGGATTACTTCATTGTCAGAATCTTCGAGGTACCTTTTAACATCAATCGCAGCCATCCCTATTTGTGCCTTATCCGTACCAATATTCATTAAAATGCCCTTTATATCCTCGCTGCTTCTATATTCATTATGGTATCCCTTATACAAACCTCTTCCAAGTTCTCTGCCATTAAAGTAAATGACATCGTCTTCCGAATCATCTGCCCATGGAGCGACAACGCCAAGTACTGCTTCCTCTACTTCCAAATCTAAATGCTCTCCTGGGAACTCAGCATGATTAAGGCAATCTTCTAAGTCAAGAAAACCTCCCTCTGGTCTTTCATCCCCCCCTCCCATTAGGACGTCTGCACCTTCATTTATCCAATATTCTCTTTTCGGCGCTGCTGTATCCTCATATACCAGGAGAATAGCAGGAGGTGCAAACGAATACTCAGTTGCGAAGTCATCGTCACTTCCATCATTCAGGTTCGTCACGCTCACCACATAAGTTCCGCTTTCTTCCATATAATCCGTAATATCGTATGTATAAGTCCCCCAGGCATAATACCTATACGTGTGGTAAGGCGGGGGTAAATTACCTTTTATATCGTTATAGCTCTTTTCCATGCTCAGATCATGAGTGATACCTGATGGCGTCTTCAGGGTAACACCTATCTTCGGCGCTTTTGGTTCTTTAACACCCTTTGACTTCGACCATGTGTAGTAGATATACAATCTTGCCAGCTTTGCGCCCTCTGCAATCTCTAAATCATAATTGATGTCATAGTATGTGTTATATCTAGTACCATCATCTCCACTCTCATAACTCCTGTATTCACCATCTCCAGTCGTGTATAATATCCCTCCGTTTACCGTGTCGTGTACAAGGTTCTCTAAGGCTGCATCCGCCATATAGCCGTTCCAAGCTACTTCATGGTCTTTTGTGAGTTCATTCATATTCTCGTCAACAACCGCTTTTAGCGTGTAAATCCTATTAGTATCGGTATAAACGAGTTTAGCTCCTTCTGCGCTATCAATCCAGCTCAAGGGGTCTTCTCCTTCAGGCACCCACTCGAATTCCACGTCTGTGGTATTGGCTTCTGGATAATCTTCTGAATATGCTGGCAATTCATCAACCGTTTTGCTCCCTATTAGTTCTCCATCCGCGTACAGTCTCACCACGAAACTCTTGGCAGTCTTATTCCCGAAGTTCACTACGGTAACTTCCACATAGTTCTTAAGGTTGAACCACGGCTCACCCTTAGGTATGTCATAATCCTCATACCACTCGTAATGATAAGGTTTAATCGCAGTAATTCCAAGGTCTGGCACATCATCCTGCGCTAAAGCAGGTGCAAGCATGCTTAAGCTTAAAAGCAAAAACAAGCATGCTAATGCGAATGCAATTGCGACTACCGTTACCGTTTTTTTCATCTGCTTATACCCCTTTCTTTACTTTTTCTGCTTATCACCAAAAAGGCACTACTCGGCATCATACAGTCGCCATCATCACCTTGAATAACTACATTATCACTTGGATTAAGATAGTTCGTCACATCGGTTACGTTCACACCTACCTGAGCATTGTTAGCTCCTACATTCATCATCATACCGTTTACTGTTTTGCAGCACTGACTGTCATATCCACAGTACACATTTCTTCCCAACTCGAAGTCATTGAAATAGAGATAGTTAGTCATTCCGGGCTCCCAGCTAAACCCCGCCCATGGAGAAGCAACGCCAAGTGTAGCCTTCTCTACTTCGCTCAGATTTATGCTACCGGAAAAAGTAGCGTGATTAAGGCATTCTTCTAAGGAAAGAAAACCTCCTTTGCACCTTCTCCCTCCTAATAGGATGTCAGCACCTTCATTTATCCAGTACTCTCTTTCCGGTGCACCACTTGCATTCTCATAAACAACAAGAATAGCTGGTGCTGCAAGTGCATACTTCGTTGCGAACTCAGGATCGCTTCCATTATTCAGGTTTGTTATGTTCACTACATACCTTCCACTTTCATTTACATAATCGGTTATATTGTATGCGTATGTACCCCATACGAATCTATGCGAGCTGAAATCGCCCTTTATGTCGTTATAGCTCCTTTCCATGTTCAACTCTTGAACAGCATCAGAAGGCGTGTTCAGCGTAACGCCTATCTTTGGTGCTTTATAAGGTGGCTGCGCCCACGTATAATAGATATACAGTCTTGCCAGCTTTACGCTACCTGGAATCTCTAAATCGTAACTCACGTTATTACAAGTGCCATATTTAGTGCCATCACAATCAACACCGCGGTATTGACCATCCCCAGTCGTGTAGATTATTCCGCCTTTTACCTTCCCGTGAGCGTAATTTTCCAGAGGCTCGTCGCTTGCAAAGCCGTTCCAAACCACTTTCTGCTCTTTTGTGAGGTTATTGTTCTCCTCGTTGCTTTCCGAAACCTTATTGTCTTCGTCAACCACTGCCCTTAACATATAATTCTTACTGGTATCGTTGTGCGCAATTTTAGCGCCTTCTGCGGTGTCCACCCAGCCTAATACATCTTCACCTTCAGGCTTCCATTCGATTTTCACATCCGTGGTAGTATTTGCTGCTAATCCCGCAACTGTTGCATTCCCTATTAGTTTCTCATCAGCATATAGTTTCACCACAAAACTTCCCGCAGCCACCGTCCCATTATTCTTCACCGTAACATTCACATAATTCGTAAGATTGTACCACGGGTCACCTTTGGGTATGTCATAGTATGCCGACCACTCGTAATGATAAGGTTTAATCGCAGTAATCATAAGGTCTGGCTGCTCCACCGCTTCTCTTTCCAATACTAATATCGCATTGGTAATACCAACATAGCAGTCTTCGCCTCGACTGAACCAGGCATTGTTTCCTGAGGATGCTATGTAACTTGTCACATTCCACGAGTTCAGCTCAAACGTGTTGCTGTCCACCATGCTTGTGTCCAGGTGGTGACCATTAAACTTCAAGCAACTATCACAACCCGGCTCATAAGCTGTCAGGTGCACCACCGTGAGATTTGCATTGCTTACCATACCCGTGTTCACCGTGCCGTTGAAGTATGTTGCCCCTGAGTCATGTGCAATAGGAGGCCAGGTAGCACAGTGAAGCGCATCACTTCCATCGTTTATCCAGTATTGAACGTTCTTTGGGTTATCTCCTCCTTCGTAAACCACAACCAGAACAATGCCATACACCCTGCCGTCAAAACCGCCAGCAGTTGTATTAATCTTTGAGGTAGTTGCAGTATTCATTGCTCCGGCATTGACTAAATCAGTTACATTATACCACAGCCAGTATTTTCCATAGGTGCTGCACCACACATTTGGGTTTTCATCATTCACACCCCGTAAATGTATTGGTCCAAGCCCATTTCTATTATAAATACCGTTGAACGTTACGTTCACCCAACCTTCGTAATCTTCCGTTCCTCCCCATATACCGGTGTATAAACGTGCCCATTTAACCGTTCCGTTAGGCACGTCAAAATTTCCCGTAAGCGTTTCTGTCCCAGCCCAGGGTTCACAGCCAATGAACACACCGCCGTTTACGGTACCATTCGTTCTCGTTTCCACGGGCCATCCCGCGAAGTTGTAGTTAGCTGCCACCGGAACTGCCATCAAGCACAGTATGGTGACGTAAAATATCGCAATAATGCTTATGCTTGCCAGCAAATATTTTATTTTTTTCATTTTTCCGCTCTTTACCCCCTCATCATATATAAACACGATAGTTATTAATAAATAAAAAAATAAAAAGCTCCTTGGTAGGAGCTATCCTTGTTCCTTTTTTCCTTCGTTTTATGGATTTAACTTAGCTAAGGACTGTGCTGCAAGCTCAACGGGGATCTCTGCTATTGGGAAGCCCCATCGCTCGAAAGCCACACTCGTCACATATCCCGCCTTATTTAGGTGTATCTCAATCGAATACTTCGTATCCCTCTGTCCATACAATAGCACATTGCTCCATTTGGCTGCCCATTCCTCATTCACGGCTATAAACTTATAGCGGATTTTACTGACATCTATCGGCTGAGTTATCATATTCTGGTATTCTGCTTCTGTTATTTTCTCCGTCACAACCAAAAAGGCATTGCTTGCCTCCATGTAGTCGCCGCTGCTCTGGAACCCTGCTTCATTATCTGTTGGACGCAGATAGGAAGTCACATCGCGCTCATCAATGCCTATTTGTGCAGCGGTAGTAAAGCTCCACACGTCATTCCATCTCCGACCATTGAAGAGCAGGTCGCCTTCATTTGGACCCGCACCCGGGGCAACGGTTATCAGTTTGGCACTATCCACCTTTGATATATCTATCTTCATCGCACCGAATGGTGCATACGCCGTTGCTTCTTCGGGCGTTGTACACTTAGATGCGCCACCATAGAGCATGTCGAACCCTTCATTGACAAATAGTTTCCGCTGCGGCAGTTCGCACTCATCTGCATACACAACTACCAGGAGCATTCCGCGTATGGATACATTGTCACCACCCGGATGTGAGTTGAGCAGAACTGCGGTATTGCCACTTGTATCAAAATCTCCGGTTACGTTGTACACCAGCATCCCGTATGGGTAATCGTAGCCACCGTATCCTTTCCTATCTGAATAGTGTGCAGCAAGTGTTTGAGCAACTCCGTTGAATGTCAGGCTGACCTCATCAGGCATTACTCCTCCTTTGTCCCATGTGTACGGCACATACAATCTTGCTTCTTTGATGGTTGCAGTATCAGGAACTGGCAGGTCGCTTGCAGTCCAATTGACTGTGTAGGTTGTCCAGTCAGGATAGGAGTATGAACTCAGATAGTAGCTATCACCAAGCGAGTACACCAGGTTACCGTGGAGTTCAAACGTCTTCCATGTAGTGATGTCATCGCCACCCGTGTATCGTTTGCCCTTGTAGCCGTTGTTCACTACCGTTGTAGTCATCGCGGATTCATTGTTCGTCTCATCCGACTCGGAGACTTCACCATTGCAATCTGTGGTAACGGTAACATTCACGGAATCGCCAGCATTTCTGCTCGTTGTGTCTTTAATGCACACCGTTATATTTTCACCTGCCGGCAACCCGTTTATTCTTGCTTCTTTGGTGAAACCGTCAATAACAAAGCTCACATTGAATGCACCTGCATCCCCGCTGCCGTTGTTCTCAATCTTTGCACATATTTCATTGCTTTCGTTTCCAAATAGGTAGCCACCGCAGTTTAGCTCGATTTCCGTCACCTTTAAGTCTGGCTTTTCTGCGATCCCTTTCTCCAAGATCAAGAACGCGTTGCTCGCTTCCATCCAGTCGCCCCGGTCTTGGAAGTTTGCTACGTTGTTTTCCTCTTTGAGATAATTTAGTACATCTGTCTCAGCGATGCCGAGTTCAGTGCTCCCAGCAAAGCCTGACCATGCTCCTTTCCATAGTCCGCCATTGAATGAGAGCCTGTTTTTGTCATCCCCCTTACTGGCACCAGGCGCAACAGCTACCAGTGTAGCCTTTCCTATCTCGCTCAGTGGTATCGGCTCACAGCACTCGAATGTGGCGTAAGTAGTTGCCTCTTCCGGCGTAACACCATAAGATGCCTGTGCGTTTATCATGTCATATCCTTCGTCAATGCAGATTATCCGCTCTGGCTCGTCCGGATGCTTATAGACAACCATAAGAAGCGTTCCCTTTACCGGTATGTAGGTATCAGGAGTAGCTTTTGTCAGTACTGCTGTATTGCCCGTTGCAGTAAATGCGATGGTCACGTCGTACACTAGCATTCCGTATGGATAGTTATAACCGTCGAATCCCTTGCGGTCCGAGTAGTTTCTAGCGAATGGTATATTGTTACCATTGAACTTCAGGTTAACCCCGTCTGGCATTATCCCCTCTTTGTCCCATGTATAATACACGTATAGCCATGCCTTCTCGATGGTTGCATTCTCGGGAACAGGTAAATCACTTGCAGTCCAGTTGACCACATACTCCGTAGTTCCGCTCCAGTTTCCTTTCGCATAATAGCTGTCACCGACAGAATAGGTCAGATTGATCGTATCTTGTGAGTGGCACTGCACGTTTGTCAGGTTTCTGTCAGGACCCTGCCAACCACCGCCTTTGTAGCCATTGGAAACGACTGTTCCATTATTCCACATCGTGTTATTCGTTTCATCGGACTCAAGAATCTCGTTATTAGAATCCACGGTGACATTTATCGCAAAGCTGTCCCCCGCCATGGGGTACCATGAACAGTTGCAATACACTGTTTTGGTAGCTCCAACTGGCAAGCCAGGAACTCGGACTGTACATAACGTAGTTCCATCTACTTCAAACGTAACATCGAACGGAGATACAACGCATACTCCGCGGTTTTCTATCACCGCAGAGAGGTTGTTACACTGCGTGTGCACACCAGGACCAGGTTCAGGTCCGACTGCTCTTCCACCAAGACCAGGTGCATCATAATTCACCTCAACCTTAGTCACGTTCAGGTCGGGTTTGGGGACCTCACAGGTGAATGTGCCGTTTTTCCATTCTACATCTGGTTCTGCAAGCAATGAACTACCCTCATCGAATATCAAAGGAGTTGTGCATGAACTTGTACTTTTGCAATGAATTGCCAGCGTTCCAATTAGTACATTGCCAGTTCGGTTAAATATGGTCTCGAAAGTTATCCACTCTCTGCCTTCGATACTTGAATTCCAGGTTCCCATTGGCCAAGCAACAGTGTTGAGTTCCCAATCTGTTACATTAGCACATCCCGGATCGTATGTGATATTTAATGTGCCACCTGCACATCCATCTGGATCAGTTATGTTAGCCCATACTTCTACCTCTACGGTGTTGCAATATCCTGGAACACTACTATTCTCGGGTTCGAGCCAAACCACGTTCTCTGCTGGCTGTGCAGAAGCTGTCGCCGTCATTGCAACCAATGCAAAAAACGCAACTATTCCAAGCAATACTATACCATTTTTGTTATTCATCTTTTTTCTTTTCACCTCCTATTTGTTTTGGTATTTATATCGCGCCCCTACTCGGCGCGTGGGAGAAAAGGTTTACCAAAATAACTTTTTTCCTCCCTTTTCTTCTCACCTATTGGGGTACTGCCTAACTTGCCCCATTTCCCCTCATGGATTCGAACCACGTAAGGGGCATGGATTATACTTTCATGCTTTTTGCTTCCTTTTCCCTCGCTCATATCTTCGCCTTTTATCTTTCAGTAAGATATAAATTTTTTATTGTTGAGGTAAATAAAAAGATTTTCATGGAAATAGTTACCGCCTCTTACCACAAGGAGAATTATATATAAACCACGGGGGGATTTGAGGTAAGGAAAACAGGTAAGAGTTCAAAACATGTGTTAGAAACATCCTTTTTGGAAAGTCTTCCAAGGAACGACCGATCTCGAAGGGCTTTTTCAAAATACTATATTTGCCTTAACGCATCCAGCGGATTCAACCTCGCCGCTCTTCTCGCGGGATACAAACCCGACACAATCGAAAGAACCAGCGAAATCGCGAATCCCGCTGCCAATATCCACGGTGTGACCGCTGTGATGCTGCCCGATTGTAAACCCGTACCTAACTCGCCTCCAAGCGCACTTACCAGGAAAGGTTTACCTACGACGTCTATCAACACAGAGAAGCCAATCCCCAGCAAATCGCCAAAAATTCCTCCTATGGCGCCTATAATCACGCACTCTGCAAGGAACATCTTCATAATATCAAAATCCGATGCCCCTAACGCCTTTGACAGCCCTATCTCTTTCGTTCGCTCGTAAACCGAGATAATCATCGTGTTCACCACCATAAGCGCGCCAACAACGAGTGAAATACCGGAAAAAAAGCCTAAAACCAGTGTTACTGCCACCATCAGCTTGTTTACTTCATCAATCACATCCTGCGCAGAATGTGCAGTCAATCCAAGACCCTCTACCCTATCCCTTATAGAAGCAGCGAAAGCAGGGTCATCTACCTTTACAAATAGCCCATCATAAGCATCTTTCTCATCCATCTCCATCGCTTCTTTGATACCTACAAACACCTGGTTGTCATGCTCATCACCTGATGATTTCAGTATGCCCGCGATCTTGAACACAGCAGTTTTATCCTTTGGACGCCCTTCCTCGCCGTATAACCTGATTTTTACCGCAAACTCATCACCCAATCCTAAATCCTCTATTATTGACAGTCTTTTTGCAACGTCGTAGCCTAATACAATCTCACCGGGGTTCCCTTTTTCACTAAACCAATTTCCTTTCTCCAATTGCAGATTACCATGAATCTGTCTATACTCAGGGGTGACACCCATAACCGCAAGATACGTATTATTTTGCGTGACATACGAGTCCCTCACGTATGGAGCCACGAATAAAACGTGTTCAGCCGTTTCAATCGCTTTTAGTTTTGAATCAGTTATCAGCGTAACACTGCCCGCTTCTATACCTGCTGAAACCTCTATCGTAGTTAAATCATGAGAAGCCTTGATTTGCTCAACCGCCTGAACGCGAATTCCTTCACCCAGCGATGTGACGCCAATTACCGCGGCAACTCCTATGGCTATCCCCAGCACAATAAGAAACACGCGCAATTTCTTCCTCCTCAACTGCCTGCTCGCTAAGGCAAATAACTCTTTCATATCACATTATTTCCCTTTTTTTTCTTTTTACACTTTCATTTTTCATTGCTCATTATCCTCCCGTCTAATATCCTAATTACCCTGCTCATCTTCTTCGCCGATTCCAGATCGTGCGTCACCATGATGATGTTTTTCCCTTCTTCTTCGTTTAACCGCTTGAGCAAACTCAATATGCTTTTCCCTGTTCGCGAGTCAAGGTTCCCGGTAGGTTCGTCAGCAAGTATAAGCTTTGGGTCGTTGGCAAGCGCTCTTGCTATCGCTATCCTTTGCAGCTCACCACCAGAGAGTTCAGAAGGAAGATGATTGGCACGCTTTTCAAGACCAACCATCGCCAATAACTTCATCGCACTCTCTCTTCTCTCGCTTTTGCTCCTCCCGCCCTTATTGAAATACATTGGATACTCCACGTTCTCCACCGCATTCAATGCCGGTATCAAATTGAACGTTTGAAACACAAACCCCAAAAAATTCCGCCGCAACCTCACCAACGACTGCTTATTTCTGTAATCTACTTTCCATCCTGCCAGATAGACCTCGCCCTTCGTTGGTGCATCCAGACATCCGATGATATTTAAAAGCGTGGACTTCCCCGACCCAGAAGGACCCACCACAGATATGAACTCCCCCTCTTCCATCTTCAGGGTCACGCGATCTAAAGCAACTACTTTCTCCTTTCCCATCCAGTAATATTTTGTTAAATCCCTCGTTTCCACGGTCATTTCTTACGTGATTTTATTTTTTATTGCCCATTCATCTCTCTTCCTTCTCCACCACCAGCACCGCATTTGTCACCATCATGTAATCATGATTATCTTGAACTGCGGCAAAATTGTTCGTTGCCTTCAGATATTCAGTAACATCCCGCTGGTCCACTCCTATCTGGACCGTGTTATCCGCAATATACACATCGCTCCAAACACCACCACCGTAGCCGAACAATAATCTCAGCAACTGGTTCAAGAACGGGAGATTGCTAAGCCACCCGCGTTTTTCATTGAAGTAAAGCTTATTATGCGCTGTCTCTCCGCCTGATACGTATCCTCCTGAAGGAACCACGGTTATTAAATATGCCCGCTTCACCCTCTTCAACTCCAGCTCACCGTCAAAGAAAATCTTACTGGTAGCCATCTCAGGCGTGATTCCATACTCTGCATATATCATGTCACAGCCTTCAGTGACCCAGTACTCTATGAGCTGGCAATCTTGATCTGGCTCCTGCTCCTGACATTCGTATATCACCAACAATCCGATTCCCTGCACGCAAAAAGTGCTTCCATTTACATCCACGTTTTTAACGGTAACCGAGTAGGAGTCGCCATCTAAATTGCAACTGTAAACACTGACGCCGGAGAAGTAATCATACTTACCCACAAATCCTTTCGTATCCGTGTATGTAACGACTGAACTCAGAACTTCTTTTTCTGCCGGTGCCCTTACTTCCATTATGGGGTACACACCCACGTTCTCTTTTTGGCTCCAGACCCAATAGACATACAGCCTGGCTAATTTCACTCCTTTATCTCTATCTGTGTTCAGCACGCCGAGCTCAAAATTGACCTCGTAAGTATCGTTATAATTCAACCGACCACTGTATTTGCTATCTCCCAATGAAAAAAATATACCGCCATAGATTTCTTCATGCGCTATCGTATTGAGCGGCTTGTCACCCGCGTAGGAGCCTGATGCTGAAGGAAAAGTAAAAATGGAAAAGATAATCAGTGCAAGAGTTAAACCACTAAAAATCGAATGTAATCTCATCTTCGTTATTATCCCTCCTGAATTCTTCAACTTCTTTCTTCTCATCCACTACTGCACGTATATGGTGTTTCCCTTCAGCCACCACAATTGGCAGTTTTTCAACGATGGATTTGCCACCTTCTAACTCTCTGATCCTTTTGGTCACGCTTTTCTCACCATCCACATAAAGAGATAACTCAAAATTTATCGCTGTTGCTTCTCCCTTATTTTCTATCTCTACGGGGATCGAATAGCTGAGCATACCTGGTTGCTCCTCTTTAGTCTGTTTGTCCACGCAACCGCTTAAAATCAACGCAACGCTCAGAATTACAAACATCAAAATACCTAAGGGACTTCTTTTATTCCCCGGTTTCGTGATAAACATGAGCAACGGCATTATTACAAGTATCCCAATTCTGCTATTTGCACTGGAGGCAGAAGCAGTAGAAGAAGGGTTCTCCTCCGCTACCGGCGTTAGAATTTTTACTGACAAATCGGGTTTACGCATGACATAAGCCTCCAAAGTGAAAACATTATTGTCCTCGTTCGATTCATCTACTTCTCTCTCAGCATCAACTTCTGCTTTGATGGTATGCACGCCGCGCGTAGCGGTCCAAGGGACATCCAATTTCTTAATCCCGCTGGCATCCATACGAACGACCTTCGAGTAAATCTCTGACCCATCAACACTGACCTTCAATACGAAATCGTCCTCGAACAATCCACCATAATTATTTATGACCGTAGTAAGCATATTCTCCCCCTCGGTTAGATTCTTGGGCAGTGCAAGTTCGGTGGAGAAGTCAGGCATTGCTTTTTCTGTGGTTTTATGCCGAACAATAAGAACAGTCAGAACCGGATGAAGATAATGCTCGCCCTCACGGTTGCCCTCGTCATCCTCTTCTATTTTACCATCGCCGTTAATGTCTTTCCCTCTCAGAAAAAGAGCGCTATTCTCTGCCTGTACATACCTTGTAACGTCAAAGGTCTTGAGGTCAATGCCGTAAGTTTCACCGTCTCCGCAGTTTGCCACGTCATTTCCTCCTATGCCCTGCCCGTTAAACTCTAAGTAGTCTGGTTCTCCGGGATTACCGGCAAGATAAACCGCGGTAAGTTCTGCTCCTTCTACGTTCGCGGGATCAATCGCGCCTTTAAAATTCACCGAAGCGAAATCGTTTGTTGTCGGCACCGTTCCTGCCCAGCCCAGACCATGCAGATTCACATTCCCATCTGCAACCCAGTATGAAATCTCAGGAGCATTCGCGTCCTCGTAGATTGCTACAAGGATGATACTATATATCCTGCCATCGAGTTTGTTCCCACGTTCACCCCTGCTGGTGTTCGCTATGGCGGTGTTTATCCCCGGCGATACTTTATCTGCTACATCATAAAAGACCCAATAGACGCCGTGACCACTACAATAAACATTTGGATTGTTATCCCTCTCGCCGAGGAGGAACGTCTTGCCGAGGTCTTGCCCGTTAAGTTTTGTGTGAACCCAACCGGTGTATCTTTCCGTGCCGCCCCAAACTCCTACATACAGCCTCGCCCACTTGATTTTGACATCCTCTGGCACTGCGAAGGTTCTTGTACACGGTGGGAAGGCAAGTGCACGACTCTCACCTACATATATACCACCTTTTAAAGCGCCATGAGCTACTAAATCCAGCTTGTCTGTATAAGGCACACCGTCAAAGCAATAGCTCGATCCTGCTATTTGTGTTAGTAGTATTACTGATATACTTAATATCAAAAGGATAGCTAATTTTCTTTTCATAATAATCTAAAATTATACATATTCCAAGAAAAGGTTTACTAAAAGGAGTCGAGATTCCCAAAATGAATAGATATTTCTCGCTTCGCTGATTCTTCAGAATCCGAGGCATGTATTACATTCCGCTGAACGTCTATGCCATAGTCACCTCTTATAGTCCCTGGCTTTGCAAGTTTTGGATTCGTAACTCCAGCCATTTCCCTCGCTACTGCAATTGCATTCTCACCTTCGATCACCATTGATACCGTTGGAGCAGAGGACATGTAGGAAACCAACCCCTCGAAAAAGTCTTTTCCGCGATGTTCCTCATATTGCTTCTCTGCCACCTCTCTGCTTATCTTTAGAAGCTTCAGCGCTATTATCTTAAAGCCCTTTCTTTCAAATCTCCCTATTATTTCCCCTATAAGACCTCGCTCCACTCCTTCTGGCTTTATCATCAAAAAAGTCCGCTCTTTTTTCATCGTTCCTTCAGCCTTTAATAGCTCACCGTTTTTTTCGCTTTTGCACCCGTAGTCCACTTTACCTTTCTTCTTTTTCTTCTCAGCTTTATCATATTGCGCTCACACTTGGAACTGCAGAAATAAAAAACTGTTCCATCGCGTTTTACATACATCTTCCCTCGACCCGGCTCTATTGGCGAATCACAAAAAGAGCATTTCTTCTCCATCTAAAATCATCTCCTGAATAATTTCCTCACTTCTCTATCTGTCTCCAGCAATACAATGATATCGCCTGTTCTTATAGGACCTCTACAATTCCTCGTTATAATTCTCCCTTTATTCTGCCCTTCCAGTACCTTACACCTTATCTGCGTGGATTCGCCATGCATCCCTGTCCTGCCTACTATTTCTATTACCTCAGCAGGTGTTCCCTTCTCTTCGCTCATACGCGCTCCTCCTTATGCTACCTTTTTAGTTTCTCCAATTCCGCTATAATCCCTGCAATCGCTTCTCCTGCTTTTCCGGGGTCAACGATGGCAGCAGAGGCACAACCTTTGTTTATACCACAAGCAGCCCCTAAATCTTTCTGCGTTTTTACGTACAGGTAAGGGGTGCTTTTTTCTTCGCATAATGGTGGAAGATGCATTACTATCTCCTCAGGATTTACGTCCTCACCAATCAGCACTAACTTTGCCATTCCCCTTTCTACGATTTTTGTGGTTTCATTTGTCCCCTTCTTTATGCTGCCCGTAGTCCTTGCCATGTCTAAAGCCTCTAACGACTTCCTTTGCAAATCTTCCGGCGCCTCAAACTTGACATATATTGGCTTTTCCTTTCCTTTCCCTTTTTCTTCTTCCTCACTCATCTTTCATCCCCCTACAATGTTATCTGTGCTTTTACCCTGATATTAGATATTGCTTTAAGTTTATAGTCTTCAAGCAGGATAGGCTGTACACTCTCGACCGGCACACTTAATGAAATCTCCTTTGTACGTCCATATCGCCCTTTACTTACTATCACTGCATTTATCAATCCCAAAATGTCCAGCTCCGAGACAAAATCAGTAACACGTCGTTGCGTTAACGCCTCCATGCCCAGATGACTACATAATCTCCGGTACATATTATAGACCTCACCACTGGAGAACCGTCGCTTGTTTCTTTCACGGTGTAGCAGGAGCACACTGTTTAACACGATCTTTGATTGCAACGGTAGTGTTTTTACCACTTCAACAATCTTATTCGCTTCTATCTTTTCACTTGCAAGCCTCACATGTTCCTCAGTAACCATATCAGATTTTGTGCGCTCTGCGATTTCACCTGATACACGCAGCAGGTCGAGGGCACGCCTTGCATCTCCATGCTCCTGGGCAGCTAAAGCCGCACATAACGGTATCACTGCATCGTCTATCACAGATTCTTTGAACGCTATCTCCGCCCTCTCACCCAGGATGTCCTGCAACTGAGCGGCATCGTAAGGCGGAAATACTATCTCTTCTTCGCCTAATGACGACTGAACCCTTTGGTCCAGCAGCTCCGTAAAAGTCAGGTCATTTGAAATGCCGATCATGCTTACTTTTGCGTGGTTCAGCTCGCTGTTTATCCTTGAGAGGTTATACAAAGCTCCGTCTCCTTTGCTCGCTAACCTGTCCACCTCATCCAATATCACAATTACGCATCTATCTTCGTTATCTATCCCAGCCTTGAACTCTGAATACACCATATCCGTCGGCCATCCTATCATTGGAACTTGCTTATTGAAGACCCTTGCGAGATAAGCAAAAACCCGATACTGTGTATCAAACACCTCGCTGTTGATGTATATCGGAGAGCATTTACTACCTCGCTTCTCGCCCATCTCTTCTAATTCCTTGCTCACATATTTCACCGTAGCGGTCTTACCTGTTCCAGTCTTACCGTAGATCAATATGTTGGAAGGTGTTTCTCCTTTTAACGCCGCCGATAACGCAGTGGCTAAACCTTTTATCTGCTTCTCCCGATGTGGTAGATTCTCGGGAATATAAGTAGGGCGTAGCACCTCTCTATTTGCAAATATCTTGCCTTCGTCTATCAAATCCTCGAACAGGTTTTCCATATTTTTTCTCTACCCCACATTACCTTTTCAAAAATTTCGATGTGAATGAAAAATAAAATGTCCCATACATATAATAAAAGTATTGTTTGCGGGTATGTTTCCATTGGAAGCATGTCTGCATGAATATGGCATTTGCAGAAGGGGGAAGATATGAAAGAGAAAATAAAAGAATATTTAGAGAGCAAGTTCGAAATACCTTTGCGAATACTAAGCGTAAAGGAATTAGGATTGGAGTCGAAGCTAAAGCCTGAAGAAGAAATAAAAGGGTTTGGGTATGGCAAGCCTTATTTCGTGGAGTTTGAGACTGAGGAAGGGGAAATAAAAGAGTTAGTTATCTCCTCTATGCGTGGGAATGGATTTGGGCATGACCATTTCTCAGACCGTGCGCAAATAATGATATGGCAACACCATGCATTCAATAAGCTACCGAAACACGTAAAATCCCATGACGTCGGTTTCTTTACGAAGGACGGCAGGATGGAGTCAGCAAGTGATGCGGAAGAATATTTCATTGTATGCGATAAAGTGGAAGGGAAGGAATACGTTGAGGACCTGAACAGATTAAAGGAATGGGGGGAATTAAGGAAAGAAGATGAGGAAAGGGCATCCGTGCTCGCTTCCTATTTAGCTGATATACATGCTGTCAAGAAAGACGATGCAGGGCTTTATATACGGAGGATAAGGGAGTTAGTGGGGCATAGCGAATGCATATTCGGGCTCACAGACAGTTATCCAGCACGAAACGAGCTCATAACGAGTGAAGAGCTGAAGAATATAGAGAAGCTTAGCATAGACTGGAGATGGGAGCTGAAAGAGAGAACAAAAAGGTTGTGTATGGTTCATGGTGATTTCCATCCCTGGAATGTGATGTTCAGAAAAGGAACAGATTTTACGGTGCTTGACCGGAGTAGAGGGGAATGGGGAGAAGCCGCTGACGATGTATCCTCAATGACGATAAACTATCTGTTTTTCGGACTGCTCAAAACAGAGGGGAAAGAGGTTGATAGTGATTTCAAGCGGTTGTATGACTTGTTTTTCGAGGTGTATCTTGGAAGAACAGGGGATTATGAATTGTTAGAGGTGATACAGCCGTTTTATGCATTCCGCGGGCTCGTAGTTGCTTCGCCCGTATGGTATCCAAATATCGGATTGGAAACGAGGACGAAGCTGTTTAACTTCATACGGAACGTGCTTGAAGAAAAGGGGGAGTTTGATTATAAGGGTGTGGAAAAGTATTTTAAGCGATGAAGGGGTAATCAGAGTAGAATTTATCTCGAGGGGATAAGGGGATTTAAAGCAAAAAGAGCGTGAAAAAGTGTTTCACGAATACGAATATTTCCATAGCCACCCTTTCTCTGTTCCTGTTTCTATTTCAATATCTTTTTCTTCCACAGGTGAGGGAGTCGTGGCTAAAACCTTTGCATAAACATCCATAGTAGCCGCTGTAATCATATCCCAATTTAAAGAGAGAGCTTTTTTGAAGCCCTTTTCTACTATTCCTTCTACTCTTTTTTTACTGGCTTCTGTATCTGACAGAACTTTTATAATGGAGGCTGCAAGTCTTTCAGAGCTGTTAGGTGGTACTTTTATGCCTTCTCCTTTACTTATTAGTTCAGAAAGACCATCAATATCGGACACAACCACTGGCGTCTTAGCCGCCATCGCCTCTAAAGCGACTATTCCAAAAGGCTCATAAAGGGAAGGCACAACAACCACATCTGCGGATTTTAATAAACTTCTAACCTCGTGGTCATCAAGGAATCCAGTAAAAACAATGTGTTTTGATACACCTAAATAAGCAGCGTCCATCTCCAGTTGCTTTCTCATTGGTCCTTCCCCTACAATCACAAGCTTCACTTCCTTTTTTGAATATCGTGCCAAGATTATTGGCAACGCCCCTATCAAAACGTTCACACCCTTTTGATAAACGAGCCTGCCGAGAAATAATATGAGCTTTGAACTTCTCTGACTACAAAATTTTTCTTTTATTGCATCTCGATCAACCAAGGAATCGAATTTAGATGTATCTATCCCGTTTGGAATAACGGAAATTTTTTCTGTAACACCAAACAAGCCTTGTATCTCTCTCTTCATGCTCTCGCTGCACACGATTACATGGTCTGATGACCTTACGAGCCGTTCCTCAGCCTCATGTATTCTCATCTGGTATTCTTCATTTATTCCTCGTGACCTTCCAAATTCAGTACTGTGTATCGTTGCTACAAGCGGCTTTTTGTATCTGGATGCCAGTGCTATCGCAGCGCTACCAACCATCCAGTCATGCGCATGGACTATATCTATATTGGTGTTAGAGGATTCGATAATCGAAGCTCCGATTTCCTTCATCGCTTCATTCATACGTGTTATAAAATCAGGCTTTGAGGCATCAATTGCTATCCGATGTAAATGCACGCCTTCATTTTCCTCATAAGGGAAAGTTCCTAAGGTAACCACGTGCACCTCCCGCCCCTTTCTCGTCAATGCCTTTGACAGCTCGTAAACGTGCTCTGCAATCCCACCTATCTTATACGGGGGATATTCCCACGAAAGCGTCAATATGCGATTTTGCACTTGCTGTCTCTCCGGTTCTCTCACCTCAGCTTAACGAGAACTCCTCTGCTCTTTTTTACGAATTCCAGCTTATTCTCCCTTGCAAGCCATCCAAGACCCATGTACGCGGTGCTTTGCGGGGCATTTATCTCTTTTACCACTCCGGTTATGCTTAGCTCACCTTTTTCATTCAACAAATTCCATATCTCACCGGCAGCCGTTCCTATTTCTTCTATCATGCTACATCTCCTTCTGCTTAAGGATTTATATTATAGAAACTATTGGAAACAATCTCACATATCCTTTCCCGTAACACACCCGCAGCATATTCATGCCTTTCCATGCTCGAACTCAAATTCCCTACTTCTTTCGCTATCTCCTCTTCTCCTACACTTTCCCTTATCCAGCGCTCAAAATCGCCTCTTTCCACATATCCCATTATAGCTTCATCCATTTCATCCCCCGGCTTTCTCTTTAGATATTCACATAGTCCCTTCAAACTCCATACCTTTGTCCCATCGCGAAAGACGAAAGGATAATCCGCTTTTTTTATCTTTGCTCTTAAGCGGGCATCAAAATCGTGAATGACAGAGAACAAAGCGACAAAGGCATCGTAGGGCTTCTCGAAATGGGAAAAATAACTGTGCACGTCACCTGATGCGCCGCCTACCGTGAACATATAATAAAGGTGGTCACTTATGCCAAGGTATCGCCATATTTTCAGCAGTTCTTCGTTCCTTGACTCTTTTACGTAAGGTTCAAGCCATCTCAGATATTCGTAACATGCCCACTGCATTGTATTACCGATGAAACAAGAAGTGTCTTTCTCCACATCAGCCCATGATGTCGTCTCTAAATTCCGCACGTCTATTACCCCTATCGGCTTATACTTCTCTATTATCTCCGAAGGTGTTGAAAATTCCATCTTGTATTTCAATACATGCATGGGAAACTCCCTTAAAAACTCAAATATCCCCGTATCTTCCCAGTGATGCTCGCCAAACGTTTCGTAGTCTAAAAATATATTTATGCATTGTCCCGGGGTTGCATCGAGCCATGATGCGTATTTAGAGGCGCTCAAAGGATACTCTTTCCAGCTCTTTAGTGAGAATCTAAACCCTATGTCATCCGTTAACGGGTAGTTTCTGAGCATGACTTTTAAATTTTTGCAACCTAAGGGCGCATAAACGTAGTTTGGGGACCTCCCGTTTAATACTCTCTCCACGCCCTCGGCGAAAATACCCCGGTAGCCCATGTTCTCCACGAGCTTCGCTATTCGGTTGTTATATAACAGTTCGGTATTTTCAAAAAAGGATGGCTCATATCCAATTAAATCACGCATTAATTCGCGATGCATCCGCACCTGCTCGATGAATTCACCTTCTTCCTCATAAAGACCCACCAGCGAATGGTAATAAGTCTGGTCTAAGAACTCCACTTTTCTGCTCGATGCAAGCTGTCGGAAATCCTCCAGTATATCCTTACCAAAACCATATCTCTCGCATTGCTCCACAAACACACCAGAGACGCTGTAAGCAGCTTTAAAATCGTTGTGTTCGTCTATCAGCCTTAGTATTATTTCATTCGTAGGACGATAGCATTTTATCGCTACTTTCTCAAACACTTCTCTGTCTTTTTCGTTAAAGAAGTAATAATCGAAGAGGTCTTCTACCTTCACGTCCCTCTTGAACATTTGCTTTTTCCAGAAGAAGTCTTTACTTAGTCTGAAAGGTTGATGCACCTCAAAAGCAAGGCAGATGCTCTTTTTGTCATTCGCTTTATTTCTTCTCATCCTCCACTTCCCTTATCACGTCCTCGTATATCGAAATTGTGCGTTCCGCTGCTTTCTCCCATGAGAAATATTTTTTCACTCGCATTCTACCCCTTTTACCCATCTCTCTCGCTTTTTGCATGTCTTCAAGCAAAGTATTTATCCCCCACGCTATATCTGGCTTACTGCTACCGTCAACGTGAACACCTGTTTGTTCATGCCCCGAAGGAATTACCTGGTCACATGAGTTGCAAATAGCCTTAGACCCAACTATAACTGGCTTCTCCATCGCCATCGCCTCTAAAGAAATGACGCAGCAAGGCTCGTATAGAGAAGGGCAAACAACTATATCGGAAGCGGCATAATGTAATATCCTTTCCTCTTCGGTTACAAACTCAAACCTCGTCTTCACTTTTTCACCGATGTTCAGTTCTTCTATCAAATAGGAAACTACTCGTTCTAACTCTCCTTTGCCAAGAATAACCAGTTTTGCCTCTGGATGTTTCCTTGTAACTTCGTGCATCGCTTCCACCAGGTTTATAATCCCCTTTACCGTAGCTAATCCACCTACAAAAAGCACCATCTTCTCTCTCGGTCCAATCCCGTATCTGCTCCTTAACTCTTGAATCTCATCTTCCTTAACCTTCTTTGGATCATATTTATCTAAATTGACGCCATTCCAGCAGACATTTATCTTTGTCGCATCAAAGCCATGCATTGTCAGATACTCCTGCATTGGATAGCATACTGTTATTACACGGTCTGCAACCGCAGCAGCGGTTTCTTCAATATGACGAATAATCGCAGAACCTCCGCCCATGGAACGACTTCCTTCGGTTGATTGAAGATGAAAGATAAAAGGTAAACCCGTCTCTTGCTTTATCATTATCCCTGCGATCGCACTTCTCCAGTCGTATGCACAGATTATATCAAACTTATAACCTTCTTTTTTTATGAGCTGGTTAACGAATTTAGTGACGCTGAGAATGTTGTACATAATTACATCGTTGAAGAATCTAATTCCCGTGCCTGATCTTCCCAGATCTTCCTTGGCTAACACCTGGGGAAGTATGTTGCTTCCGTCCACGAGCATCGGTCTGTTGACATCAATTCCTTTTAATACTTCTCTTGTTTTTAGCGTTCCGTCATTCATCGTAAACACAGAGACATCATGCCCTGCGTTTATCATTGCCTGACATACATTCTCTGCACAAGTTCCTATGCCGCGGATTATCCTCGGCGGGTATTCTCCTACGAAAATGCCTATTCGCATCCCCTATTTCTTCCCCACCTCCTTTATGACATCCTCATATATCGCAATGGTATATTCTGCAATTTTATCCCAGGTGAAGTACTTTTTCACCCGTCTTCTACCTCTTTTACCCATTTCTCGCGCTCCTTCTATGTCCTCAAGTAGAGAATTTATTCCCCATGCTATATCTGCGGAATTACTGCCATCAACATGAACGCCTGTCTGGTCATGCCCTGAAGGGATAACAAAATCTCGGAACCCACTGATACCTCTGGCACCAACTACAACTGGCTTCTCCATCGCCATCGCCTCTAAGGCAATGATACCAAAGGGCTCGTACACTGAAGGAGCAACAAATATATCACAAGCGCCGTAATGCAATATCCTTTCCTCTTCGGATACAAATTCAAATCTCGTCTTCACTTTTTCTCCTACGTCCAATCTGTTTATCAGGTCTGAAACAGTCCGCTCTAACTCACCTTTGCCAAGAATTACCAGCTTTGACTCGGGATGCTTGCTTATAACCGTGGACATTGCTTTCACCAGGTTCACGACACCTTTTACCGCAGTCAATCTACCAACAAACAGTATCATCCTCTCTTCGGGTCCAATTCCATATCTGCTCCGTAATCGCATAATATCCTCAGTCGCAAGCCTATTCGGGTCGTATTTATCCACACGAATGCCATTCCAGCAGACTTTTATTTTATCGGGCTCGAAGCCATGCCTTATGAGGTCCTCTTCCATCGGGTAGCTTACTGTTATTATCCTATCAGCAACATCAGCCGCGGTCTTCTCAATATGAAGCACCGTCTCTGAGCCACCGTCAAGCGAACGACCCCATTCGGTTGAATGAAGATGGAACACAAATGGTAAACCTGTCTCTTGCTTTATCATTATCCCTGCCATCGCGCTCAACCAGTCATGTGCGCAGATTATATCGAAGTGATAACCTTCTTTTTTTATGAGTTCGTTAACGAATTTAGTAGCGCTGAGGATGTTGTATATAAGCACGTCATTGAAGAATTTTATTCCCGTGCCCCACCTTCTCAGGTCTTCCGTCAGGAATATAGGAAGTATGCCGCTTCCATCTGCGAGCATCGGTCTGTTGACATCAATGCCTTTTAATATCTCTCTTGTTTTTAGCGTTCCGTCGTTCATCGTAAACACGGAGATGTCGTGTCCTAAGTCCAGTATCGCCGGGCAAATATTCTCTGCATAAGTTCCCAAGCCGCCGATTATTCTCGGCGGATATTCCCAAACGAAATAGCCTATTCTCATGTTTATTATTTTTTGCTCTTCTATTATATAAATTTTATCTTGTTTAATGCTTAGATTTTATACTTGAAGATCAGATAGAAAGAGAAGAGAAAGGATGAAAATAACGGAGCTCGACAAAGGGGTTGAACACCTTTCAAGAGATTCCAGGAAGTTATTCAATCGCTTTTATTCACTCGAAATTTCCACGGGCAGTCTAAAAATTCCCGTGGAGATGGAGAACTGGGTAAAAAAGAGGTTTGGGTCTCTTGAGCGAGTGGAAAAACAGCAAATAGTGTCTATAAAAAACAAGTTTACCGGCGAGCACAGCTTATTTAACATGTTAAGGACTGATAGACCAATCGAAGCGAAATCAGCGATTGGGTTAGAGGAGCTAAAGAAGAAAGAGAATTGTCTTTTTTGTAATCCCGAATGGCAAACACCAGCAGACGTGTTTGGCAGAGTGAAGGGAGAATATTGTATCACGGGAAGCAACATAGCAAAGTATGATTCCTTCCATAGCCTGGTAATTTTCAAGGAACACAACCCTCTGGAGATAAAAAAGGAATGCGTAGAGGATTACTTAAGAACCGGGGAACGCTGGTTTGAAGAGGTCTCCAAAATAGAAGAAAAGAAGATGCAGAAGTTCTTCCTCTGGAATTGCCTCTGGAGGAGTGGAGCTTCGATTATTCACGGGCATATACAATTAACAGCTTCGAGGACGAGATATGGTAAATTAGAAGTTTTAGAAAAAGTCACAGCAAATTATAAAAGAGAATTTAACGCTTCCTATATTGAGGATTTGTACAGAGTTCATGAGGGTTTAGGACTTGCGAAAGAGAATAAAGGCGAAAGAATTTTGTTTTATTTGACGCCGGTAAAAGAGAAGGAGATTTTTGTTATCAGCAAAGCGAGGAAAAGCGATGAAATGGCTGATACGATTTACAAATTATTGAGAAGCTATTTCAATATAGGTGTGCAATCATTCAACTTAGCTATATTTCAGTTAGAAGATTATCATATCGCCAGGCTTGTGGATAGGGGTTCGTTAGAGGATAGAAATTCTGATATAGGAGCTATGGAACTTTATGCGGCTTCTGTTATCTCTTCGGACCCTTTTAAGTTAGCTCAGGTTGTTTTTTCATAATTTGTCCGATCTTCCATTGTGTGATATAGCGTTAATACATCGACTTAAAGGCGATTATGAGGTGATTCGCAGGTTGAAATCTGCCTTATAAACCTTTGCGGTCCTTGCGGTAAAAGGCAGAAAAATGCCAGATTTTACTCATAAAAGCATCAATAGGCGGAATTCTATCCATGATTACAACCTCTATGTGTTATATTTACATAATTAAAGCTTTTTATTTAAATAAAATAAATGTCTCAGACACCAAAAGCTGCGGCTCGGGTCGCCTTGAAGAAAGGTGAAAGTAGGTATAACAATGTCACAGCTTCTTTGAACCTTATCAAAAAAGACGTTGTCAACAGAGTAAAAAATAAGAGGAAGGTGCTCATTAAGCCGAACATGGTATCTACACGAGTACAGCTTGCCGCGACCCATGTTGATGCTATTCGCGCAACATTAGATTTCCTATCCGAACTGGGTGTGAAGAAGTTTTTAGTTGGAGAGGGACCAGCTGACGCCACAGCCGTGGATGGTTTTAAAAATTTCGGCTATTTGAGCTTGAAAAACCAATACGATATAGAATTTCTGGATTTGAATGAAGATGAGTATGTCGAGGTAAATGTTTTCGACAGAAACTTAGAGCCCTTAACGCTAAAAATTTCAAAGACAGCAGTCGAGAGCGATTTCAGGGTCTCGCTCACCCCGCCTAAAACCCATGACACTGTTATAGCTACGCTTTCTTTAAAGAACATGGTCATGGGGAGTCTTATCGATCACGATAAGAGTAGAATGCATCAGGGATACCAGGCAATAAACTTAAGCCTCTTTAAGCTGGCTAAGCTGGTTCCACCGCATTTAAGTGTGATAGACGGGTTCTTTGGCATGGAGGGCAACGGACCAGTGGATGGTGAACCTGTCATCCTCGGGGTGGCAATATCCAGTACTGATTTTTTAGCTGCGGATACAATTGCTGCAGAGGTAATGGGATTTAAAATCTCTCAGATAGGCTATCTGAACTACTGTAACCAAGCGAAAGTTGGTATCGGGAATATCTCCGAGATACAAGTCGTTGGAGATAGCATTGAAAGATGCAAAAAGAGATTCAAACCCCATTCCACCTTTGAACAACAACTAATGTGGAAAATAAATGATTGCGCATGATAGTGTCCCGCGGTTTTAACATGCGGGTCTGAGCCAACTGT
>JAODGF010000027.1:7570-22479 GCA_025464645.1 Methanosarcinales archaeon | reverse complement strand
CTCTCGTCTATTCTATCATAAAGCTCAGCCGGTAAAAACACGGCTTTCTTTTCCCCTTCTTCTTTCATATATAACCAAGCCTCCTCAATCTTTCTCTTATCGCTTTCACCTCTTCTTCCGTTAGCTTGTCTTCCTCTTTTATCTTTCCGCTTGATGCCAAATTCCGCATCACGAACACGATAAATTCGGTAACACTGGAGAATCCAGTGCCTTCTATCATCCCCCGCAGCTTTTCATATAGTTCCCTCGGTATCTTGATGGTAACTTTATCTGTCATTTATATACACTCTAATTGTAGTAAAATAGGAGTATATAAATGAACTTCTATTGAATTTTGAAATTTATTTATAAAATACTGCACGCCCTCAGCGCTCCATCACCTTCAAAATTCAAAAAATAAAAAAGAAGAAGTCCCTTTGTTTTGCAAATGCTTCCTTTTAAACCTTTTCACCCAAATTGTAATAGGGAACATTGTTTCTACCGCCTCTCATGGCTTCGGTTTTTCACGTGTGGTCGCCAGGTCCATAAAAAGCATCGCTTCTAAAAACACTGCGGAAAAGGAAGCAGAGAAGGTCAATAAGATAAAATAAAAATTGGGAAAATTTATAAAGGTGGATACCTATAATTAGGAGGGATAGGCGAAGGGGAAGATTATCTCATTTTACCAGTAAATTTGGGATAAATTCACGCCCCCCGCATGGTTATTCATATATCCCAATATTTCCTTTGCACTGCTTTTATCTCTTCCACTCTCTTCCTCACCTTCTCTTCCTCCCTCATCGCCACTTCCTTTTTCTCTCGCGCATTTGATAAAAGCGAATTGAAGACAGATAAAGCGGATTCTGCGATAGCTTTCAGGTTGTATCCTCCTTCTAAAGCCATTATAATTCTACCTTTGCTATTCTTTTCCGCTATCTCCTTTATCACATCCGTGAATAACCCGAATCCGGAAGATGTTACGTTCATTGATGCCAGAGGGTCGGCAGAATGTGCATCAAATCCCACTGATACGAGCACAAACTCTGGGTTGAAGTCATTAGCTATCGGCACTAAAATATTCTGTAACGCATATAAGTAGCCGACGTCATCAGTACCCGCGGGAAGCGGAACATTAACTGTGTACCCCTCTCCTTCTCCCTTGCCTACTTCATCTATCCATCCCGTGCCGGGATAATGAGGATACTGATGTGTGGACAGATATAGAACAGAAGGGTCCTCGAGGAACACCTCTTGTGTCCCATTTCCATGATGCACATCCCAGTCAGCAATCAAAACACGTTTAATGCCATATCTTCTCTTCAAATGCTCAGCAGTAATCGCTATATTATTAAATATACAGAAGCCCATGCCTTTATTCGCGGTAGCGTGATGCCCAGGGGGTCTTATCAACGCAAAAATGCGTCTTAGATTATTCGACTCATCCATAACTTCGTCAACCGCTTTTATTACGCCACCGGCAGAAAGCAGCGCTATTTCATAAGTATCTCTGCATATCGGCGTATCCAGGTCGAGCATCCCACCACCGCCCTTGCACATCGCTTCCACTTTTTTTATGTATTCAGGGACATGCACATACGCTATTTGCTCTTCCGATGCCTTCACTGGAACAATTCTCCTCAACTTTTCCATAAAACCCGATTCTTTTAGCTGTCGCATTATGGCTCTCAGCCGTTCTGCATTCTCGGGATGATTCCCCGTGTTATGCTTCAGGTAATCCTCGTGATAGACGAACCCGGTGGAAGTGGTAGTGCTAATGCTCATCTTACTTTATCCATCAATTTTAATTTTTTTCCTGTAAATGCTTTTTTTCTTTTTATGAAAAAGGTTTATTTAGGAAATGTAATTGAATTGTTAAGAGGCAAGCAGGGGAAATGAAAGAAGCGTTGTTAGAAGCAGGTAAAAGTCTGGCAGAAGCATTAATAATCGTTGCTATAATCGTGTCGGTGGCGTATGCGGCTACGGGGACTTGGCATATAGGATTTGCCGTTGAATCGGGAAGCATGGAACCAAATATGCACGTAGGTGATTTGATTTTCGTGCAAGCACCACTTCGCACGAACATCACAACATACGAAGCAGGTAAAATGCTAAATTATACTTCATTTAATAATTATGGCGATGTGATTATATACCGCCCGAATGGTTTTTCTTCTGCAACACCTATAATACATAGAGCGATGTATTGGGTGGAAAAGGGAGAAGAGATGCCCGATGGAGAGCCTGCTCCTCATGCGGGATACATAACAAAAGGGGATAATAACCCATGTCCAGATCAGCCAATGCTTGGGGTTGGACCGGTGAAACCTGAGTGGGTTGTAGCGGTGGCAAGGGTGAGGATTCCTTACTTAGGGTATCCTTCGATTATATTAAAGAAAGGGTTTTTAAGAAAGTAGAATAGATAAACAGCGTTGGAAAAATGGGAAAAAAACCAGCTCGTAAGTATACGAAAGTAACAGGACATGCGTATGTGCGAAGGCAATACATGGGGGGAGTGCCGGGAAGCAAGATAGCACTTTTTGACATGGGCAACCTGAGCAAAGATTTTCCCGTTTCCTTATCCTTGGTTGCGAAAGAAGCCTGTCAAATAAGGCACAACGCATTAGAAGCAGCGAGAATTTTTGCTAACAGGTACCTGGTGAAAGAAGTAGGGCGGAAGAATTTTTACTTAAAAATAAGGCTGTATCCACATCACGTGCTGAGAGAGAACAAAATAGCTTCGGGCGCAGGTGCGGACAGGGTCTCAAGTGGGATGAGACACGCGTTTGGAAAAGCGGTAGGCACTGCCGCAAGGGTGAAGCCAGGACAAAGGATATTAAGTGTGGGCGTAGAGGAGCAAAATTTCGAGGATGCGAAAGAGGCTTTGAGAAGGGCGAGTTATAAACTCCCTACTCCTTGTGGGGTTGTAATAGACAAAGGAGAGGAGTTGGTAGGTGTGTAACTGGAGAGATAAACTATGAGCCAGAGTGGTAGTGAAAGCGGAATAATAGATAGGGGCTCAATTCCAGATTCAACGGCGAGAAGGGAAGAGGATTCGTTAGTGGAAATAAACAAAAGAATTAAAATACTCGGTGAGAAAATAGATATGCTTAGTTCTGAGATTAGCGAATTAAAAGTTGCTTTTGAAGATTTATCAAGGATAAAAGAATTTTTACCTTTAAACATCAGAGTTGTAGAAGTAAGGGAGACCACGGTGGAAGAGGCGAAGCGCGAGATTTTGGAATATTGTGATAAACATAAAGGCGAAATTTTCTATCCTGACGATGTTGCAGATGAGCTTGGGCTTGACTTGAAAATAACTGTGGAAGCTACTGAGGAACTTATGAATGAAGGGAAACTGGAGGAGGTGAAATAATGCCTACCTATTACAATTACATTGGATGATGCGTACTGTGTAATTAGAAAACCCTTTAGAAGAGTTTGAATAAAATCTGTGTAATCTGTGGTTAAAAAGGGAGGAGATAAAAAATGGAACTCGAAGGAAAAGCATATCCGAAATTGCTCGTTCGACCGGTAGTGGTCGTTACGACAATATCGGAAAGAGGGATACCGAATGCAGCGCCTTTCAGCTTTAACTCGCCGATAAGCTTTGAACCGCCTTTGTATGGGTTCTCGTGCAATCCCGCACACGATACGTGGCGGAACATCCGTGAGAATGGCGAGTTCGTAGTGAACGTGGTAGGAAAAGACCTTGGCGGGCTAATGCACATTCTGGAAACGGATTATCCGTATGAGGACAGCGAGATAGGACACGCGGGACTGAAGGAAGAAAAAGCGAAGACGGTGAAGCCACCTCGTATAAAAGAGGCGATAGCGTGGATGGAGTGCAAGCTCGAGAAATACGTTGAGCTGGGCGACCATATCTGGATAACGGGGAGAGTATTAGCAGCGGGAGTGAAGGACGGATTCTGGAAAGAAGAAGGAGTAATAGATGTGGTAAAAGCGAGACCGCTATGCCATATTGCAGGTGAGTTCTTTGCAGAGGAGATGAAAGAGGCGAAGTACGAGAGGGCGAAATCTTAGGCAAATGCTCGACATCATGCGTAAAGCACTGAAAAAAGCGTTGGAAAGCTGCGACCAGGCAGAGATTTATGGAGAGAAAGGCGATGTTCTAAGTATTGACCTTGAGCGAGAGGAGGTGAAAAAGGTAAAGCACGTGAAAAGCACCGGCATTGGAGTGCGAGTAGTAATATCGAATAAGGTAGGATTTTCATACACCACGGCTTTGGAAAAAGCGAGCATAGAAGGTTGCGTAGTGCATGCAATAAAACAGGCGAGGGTATCTGAGCATGACCCTCATTTTCTTGGCTTACCTGCGTTAGACCTAGATGCATTACGGAGTGGCTACACGGAACCAGAAAAAACTTTTGACCCTCAGATTACCAAACTTCTTGACGACGGCGGCGACGATGCGATAGAATATTGCATGGAGATGCTGCATGGAACGAAGCAGTATGAAGAGAGAAAAAGCGTGACATGTACACCAACAGAAGGCAGTTTCGCTGCTGCTCATGATGAAACCTACATTTTGAATTCCGAAGGTATCGAAACAAGTAATACCGGGACTTACGTCTCCGCAGGGATAATGGTTGTGGCAAGTAGTAGTAGCGGAGATGAAACATCTGGCTGGGAGGGAAAAGTAAGTAGAATGCTTGGGGACGTAGATTTCGAGTGGATAGGCAGGGAAGCAGTGAAAATAGCGGCAGATAGCTTAGGAGGTAAAAAGCTAAAAACTAAACAGATTCCTGTCGTTTTCTCGCCACGCGCAATGCAAAGCCTTTTAGCTTACATCTTGATTCCACAACTGAGCGCCGAGAATGTACAGCGAAAACAATCGCCTTATTATGGTAAAAAGGGAGAGGAGATAGCTTCTGAAACGCTTACAATTATTGACGATGGCACAATGCCAGGAGGTGTAAATAGCAGGAAGATGGATGGTGAAGGCGTTCCCTCTCAACCTACGAGCTTAGTGGAAGAGGGTGTATTAAAAAATTTCCTCTATGATTCTTATACTGCTGGTAAAGACGGCGTGGAAAGCACAGGTAACGCATTAAGAAGCTTCAGTAATTTGCCTGCTCCGGGGGCAACGAATTTTATTATGAACGCAAGCAGCAAAGCTTCAAAGGAAGAGATGTTTAGCGGAATACGTGAAGGATTGTTTATAAATGATGTAATTGGTGCGCACACGGCTTCAAGAGCATCCGGCGATTTCTCTGTTGTTGCACAGAATGCTTTCGGCATTAAAAAAGGCGATTTGTTTCCGGTTACGCAGGTAATGCTTGCGGGTAACATGCAAGAAGTGTTGAAACACGTGGAAATGCTTGGGACCGACACAAGGCAGATTTATAATGTCGTTTCTCCCTCTGTTAAGGTGTCGAAGGTGCAGATTGTAGCGTGACCCATTTGTTTCACTCAATCACATACCCCAACTTCTCACAAATCTCCCTTCTCTCCTTCTTCTCTTCCTCGGTCTCTATCCTATTTACCGCAGTGCCATCAACCACACCAATTACCGCTCGCCCGAGTTCAGTCTCGGCTACAATAACGTCCAGAGGATTTGCAGAAGCCACGTAAATATTCGCAACTGCCGGATGCGACTTCAAAGTCCCCATCACATTTATAGGGAATGCGTTATCTAACATAATAAAAAAAGTGTGAGAAGCGCCGATTTTGAGGCAGTTCTCACTCGCTAACTCCTTTAGTCGTTCGTCGTTCCCAGTAACCCTTGTCAACCTCGGCGCCGCCTCGTTCATTGCAACTGCGCATTTTATCCCCGGCACTGTGGTCAAAAGTGTCTTGAAGATGTCATCGCAAGCGAAGATGGTGAAATTACCCTGTCCAATTATTACCTGCTTCTCTTCGGGATTGCTCACCTCCACTCGCTCTATCTTTACTCCACCCTCGATTGTAGCCACCTCCTTCTTCATCTCCAATACTTCTTAGTTGCAAAGAAAGTGCGCTTTTGGTCAAACTTTCTTGAAGTTTGTTTTTTCTCTACTCCGTCATACTCAACGCCCCTTGTTCGCATACATCTATGCAAACCTCACAATCAGTGCACTCCTCTGCGTTTATTACCGCATGCTGTTCTCGACCGTGTGGAGCATTGCTTGGGTCATCTTCAACCAAACTTATGCACTCCACCGGGCACTCTTCTACGCAATTGCTCGTTCCTTTCTCCTTTATACCCTTACAGCCATTACACTTCTCCAAATCCACTACTGCTGGCATTTCTTTCTCTTCACTCTCCTTTATTTTTGGTTTAGATAAATTTTCTTGCTCATCATATATAAAACTTGTTATTTTTTCATGCAGTTAAAATTGCGAGGTAAACCTCCTTCTTACCTATTTTCCATCTCTTCTCGTGAATTTCTTTCGCTGAACCCGATGCCTTCCCCTCTTTGATATCCACGGCAAGCGTCTCCTCGGAAATATAATCCGAGAACCTATTTATCGCCTCTTTTACCTCCTCATCTCCTTCGTACATAATCTCTATCTTCGCTGTATAGTCCAGGTCAAGGTCCTTCCGCATACCCTGTATTCTCCTCACGAGGTCTCTAACCAATCCTTCTTCTATTAAGCTTTTATCCAGGCTAATATCCAAAAACAATGCTGTATCTTCATCTATTCCCACCTGTTTATATCTCTCACCTGCAACAAACTCACTCTTTTCTTCAAATTTCACTTCTCGAACATTCAATTCATCCTTCAGTATCCCCACCAAACTCGATGCTTTCTCACTCTTTTCCTTACTACAAACGACTACAACTTCTTTTAAAGGTTGTCTTATCTTTATTCCTGCATCCGACCTCGCTCGTCTGCCAGCTTCTACTAATTTTGTAACCAAATCCATCGA
Organism: Methanosarcinales archaeon; assembly: GCA_025464645.1. Classification (GTDB taxonomy): domain Archaea; phylum Halobacteriota; class Syntropharchaeia; order Alkanophagales; family Methanospirareceae; genus QMVO01. The sequence continues at coordinate 15,629 of JAODGF010000027.1, read as the reverse complement.
ATCCTCCAATTCCGCATCTATAAGCGATTCATCCGGAGAAGGATAATCGCAAAGATGCACACTTTCCTGTTCTTCTTCCAAAACTGTTCTTACGATATTTTGGTAGATATGCTCAGTGACGAAAGGCACGAAAGGAGCGAGCAGTTTGCACAGAGCGACAAGAACCTCGTATAACGTCAAGTATGCACAATCCTTGTCAAAGTTCTCTTCCACAACCCAGAACCGCCTCCTTGACCGCCTTATATACCAGTTGCTCAGGTCGTCAATCACGAAATCTTCTACTCTCCTCGCTGCGAGGTGTATTTCAAACCGTTCAAGTGAACCAATTACTTCCTTTATGAGAGAGTTCAACCTTGACATAATCCATCTGTCCATTGCACTCCTCTTTTCCATCGCGATTGCCTTCTCCGCTGGATTGAACTCATCTATGCTCGCGTAGGTAACGAAGAAGAAATAAGAGTTCCATAGCGTGTTTAAGAACTTCTTTTGCCGCTCTACTATTGCAAGCTCAGAGAAACGTATGTCTTCCCAAGGGGGACATGCGGTGAAGAAATACCATCTTAACGCATCAGCTCCTGTCGTATTGAGTATAGAAGTTATATCAACCACGTTCCCTTTGCTCTTACTCATCTTTACTCCTTTTTCATCCAGTATATGCCCCAGCGAAAGCACGTTTAGATAAGGTGGTTCATCAAAAATCGCAGTTGAAACCGCAAGAAGAGAATAGAACCAGCCACGAGTCTGGTCTATTGCCTCGGTAATAAAATTAGCGGGAAAGTTCCGCTTGAACTCTTCGTTCTCAAAAGGGTAGTGCCATTGCGCGAAAGGAGCTGCACCTGAATCATACCAGCAATCTATTACGTCTTCCACTCTCCTCATTTCGCCGCCGCATTCGTCACAGCGAAACACCACTTCGTCTATGTACGGTCTGTGCAGGTCAAAATCTGATTCTTGAGGAAGACCCTTTGCCCTTTCCTTCAGTTCCTCTATGCTCCCAACACAACATTCCGCCCCGCATTCTTCGCATATCCAGATATTCAATGGAGTCCCCCAGAATCTCTCTCTGCTGAGCGCCCAATCCTCAATATTCTCCAGGAAATTGCCGAACCTGCCGTATTTCAAATGCTCGGGATACCAGTTTATCTTTTCATTATTTGCAATCAACTTATCACGCAGCGATTTCATTCCAATAAACCACGATTCTCTTGCGTAATACAAAAGAGGCGAACCACATCGCCAGCAGAACGGATATGAGTGCAAATAAGTGCTCTCTTTGTACAACAAACCACGCTGTTCAAGCATTTCTATTATGCGCTTATCGGCATCCTTAACAAAAACACCTACTAATGACGGGAACGGGATCTCACTCGTAAACTGACCTTTACTGTCCACGGGCTGCGAAAAACCAAGTCCTTTATCCCTGCACACTTCATAATCATCCTCTCCAAATGCAGGAGCTATATGAACGACACCAGTACCCTCCTCCAGGGTGACGAACTCGGCGGTGATTACTCTATGCGATTCCCCTTCCACGGGCACTTCAAAAAGCTGTTCATATTCTTTGCCTTCCAAATCCTTTCCTTTTAATCGCCCTATTATCTCATATTCGCCATCCAGGGCATCCAATCTGGCTTCTGCAAGGATTAAAATCTCTTCTTTTACCTTTACTTTTACGTAGGTATGTTCAGGATGAACAGCGAGTGCGATATTACCAAATAAAGTCCATGGAGTTGTAGTCCAGGCGAGCATAAAAATTTGCTCTTGTTTCAGCCTGAACTTTACGTAGATCGAAGGGTCTTCCACATCTTCATACCCCTGTGCTACTTCATGGCTGCTCAGCGTGGTTTCGCATCTCGGACAGTAAGGCACGACTTTATACCCTTTATAAAGCAAGCCCCTGCTCCATATCTCCTTTAATGACCACCAGACCGATTCTATGTATCCGTTATCAAAAGTTATGTAAGGAGAATCCATATCTATCCAGAATCCCACTCGCTTCGTTGCATTCACCCATTCTTTTTCGTACCTGAAAACCGAGTCCTTGCATTTTTGGTTGAACTTCTCTATCCCATACTCTTCTATCTCGTGCTTGCTGTTTGTCCCCAGTTCCTTCTCTACTTCTATCTCCACCGGCAGACCGTGCGTGTCCCAGCCTGCTTTCCTTTCCACATAGAAGCCACACATCGTTTTGTACCGCAACACGAGGTCTTTCACAACCCTCGTAAGAATATGCCCTGGATGTGGGAGTCCGTTTGCAGTTGGTGGACCCTCGATAAAAACGAACTTCTCACAGCCTTCCCTACGAGCTACACTACGCTCAAATGTCTTTTCTTTATTCCATCCATTCAATATTTCCTCTTCCAGTTGTACGAAATTTGCTTTTTGTGTTTCGCTTCTGAAATACGCCATATTTCCTGCTCCACAAATATAATTTTCATCTATTAGTATTAGTGTAATTTCGTGGTTCTATAAATATTAAAAAGCATCCCTGCAAACCGCTCCTTCCACTCCGGCATCTCCTTCACAAATGGTACACCCTCAGAATAGCACTGTGCAATTCGTCTGTCATATGGGATCTCAAGCAAAATCGGAATTCCTTCCTTCTCACAGTATTCATAGACTCTTCGATCACCAATCCCTGCTTTATTTATCACCACGCCAAAAGGAATCTTTAGCACCTTGAGCACCTCAACCGCAAGCCTCAAATCGTAGAGCCCAAACGGCGTGGGTTCCGTCACGAGCACACAGTAATCACTGCCCTGCACTGCGGCAATCACCGGGCATGCCGTTCCCGGGGGAACATCAATAATCACGGTCTTTTCTGCATTAAGCTCCGCTTTTACCTGGTCAATCAGCGGTGTTGCCATCGCCTCTCCAATATTCAGCACACCATACACGAGGTCAATGTTTCCGTCACTGCTTTTTCCTGTTTTTATAATGCCAATCTCCCTCGGTTCCTCATGGATCGCATTCCGCGGACAGACCATGGCGCATAACCCACAACCGTGGCAGAGTTCAGGGAACACCAGGACTTCTTTTTGCGGCACAACCACAAGAGCGTTGTATTCACACGCCGCAGCGCATTTACCGCAGTAATCACATAAACCGTAATCAACCATTGGCACCAGCGAATACGCCGGCTTTACCACCTCGTTCTCGGGATTAAGAAAAAGGTGTGAATTTGGCTCTTCAACATCGCAATCGAGTAACTGTACGTTCGGAAGCGATAGGGCAAGATTAACAGCTACGGTGGTCTTCCCCGTACCACCTTTCCCGCTTGCTACTGCAATAGTCCTCATCTTATTCTTTTCCCGCTCTTACTCTCATAATCTTCCAGAGCTGCTCTTAGCGTATCCACAGCAAGCACAGAGCAGTGAATATTCTCCTCCGGTAAACCACCCAAAACTGATAAAACGTCCTTATACCCTATCCTGAATGCTTCTTCAATTGTCTTTCCTTTCACCAGTTCTGTAACGACGCTCCCACATGCAATTGAAGCGCCACAACCATCGGTTATGAATTTACAATCTATGATTTTATCTCCTCCGCCTACACCTTCCTCGACTTTAAGGTGTATCTGAAGTGTATCTCCACAGGGTCCTGTTACTCGGGCAGCACCACTGGGTTTTTCCAGTTCACCAACGTTTTTTGGGTTGTATGCCTCCTCAAGTGTCTTCTCGGTGTATATTTCTCTCGCTTCTTCCTGTATCTCCTCTTCTATGTTTTTGACCAGTTCATCGAAATCGGAAGTCTCACTTTTTTCAGTCATTTTTCATTTCATCAAACATTTTTTCCGGCTGAGAGGCTATTACTTCACATGACATCTATTTGCCCCTATTATCTATATTCTCTTCCATTCTATTTAAAAAAAATACTGTACAACTTATCCAAAAAAGATTGAGTTTTCTCCTGAGGATGTGCCAAAATGTGGTGGAAATTCTTCAAACCAAAACCCGAGAAAGAAAAAGTGTCAGAATTTATTCGGACACAGACGGTAGACGGACGGTTAATTCGGGAACAATCGTCGGACTCGTCAAAAAATTGAACGAGCCAGAGGATTTTACTGTTATGGTTTATCTCCAGGTCCTTTATCAGGTTTGGATACAAGTTGTACCGATATAATTCTCACATTCGCAACCAATTTTTTTTTTCGCATTTTAAGCGGGTATATACAAACGAATATCCGACAGGTTAAACGGACTTTCAAGTTCCAAGCCGTTTCTTAGGTTTTTTAGACCCAGCTGCCACAACACCATAACTCAGAAAGATATTTCAAAACATCGGAAAAGTTTTCATTCTCATTCTCATCGTGCCAGATATTCACGTTAAATGTGCCCTTGACGAGTTTATCAAGTATATCGGGAGGGGGTTGACATTAAACTTTAATTTCAGATTGATATAAAGCCCTACCTGACGGAGGCTAGGGCTTTTTCATCTGCTTTCTTTCCATCTCCGGTACGTGCTATAGTCAACGTATTCCCGGTGTGGGTTTTCAATCTGCTCTTTCACAGTGATGGACCTTTCCCTCTTCCGCTCTATTTCGTCAGTAACGGTGAAAATATATGCGTCGGAGCCTGCTCCAGAACCGTAGCTTGTCATGAGTATCTTATCGCCGGGTTCTGCTATGTCCAGGACCGCGGCTAAGGCAGTGGGGCATGAGCCGGAGTAGAGATTGCCTATATACCTTACCACCAAGCCGGGCTCTATCTGTTCTCTATCAAAGCCTGCATCTATGGCTACCTGGTATGGAAACTTACCATTGGGGGAGTGATTGGCAACGTATTGAATGTCCTTTGGAGTAAGATTACACGCCTTCATAGCTGCCTTCATTGCGGTCCCAACGTGTTTGAAGTAGGCAGGTATTCCAGTGAATCTGCCACCGTGCCTTGGGTATTCCTCTCCATCCCTTCGATAGAAATCCGGTGTATCAGAAGTATAAGGGACATAACAGTCTAAGGTTGCGATGACATCTCGTTTGCCGAAGATGAATGCTGCACCTCCTGCTCCGACGGTGTAGTCCAGCGGGTCGCCTGCGGCAGCCTGGGAGTTGTCTGCTCCTATTACCATCACATATTCACCGCCAAACGTGGAATATGCGACTAAAGCAGCAGCATCAACGAATAAGTCTGTTGCTGCCTTACATGCAAACTGGGAGTCAATACCACCAGAGAAGAATCCATCTTCGTAGCGCTCGCCTAACTCAAGGACCTGGGAAACAGTCGACATGGAGGGATTGACGGCATAAGGCGCTGATTCTGAGCCGACGAAACACTTCTTCACGAATCGGCTCTCAATAGCAGAATGAATGAGAGCGCGCTTGCCTGCCTCCACAGCGAAGGTGGTGGTATCCTCATCGGCAAAAGGTAAAGTCCTTTCGGCTACACCGAGTACACCATGACCCTCGTTCTTTATCCTGAACTTCGGAAGGTATACGCCATAACCAACAATTCCGGGTTTACTGCTTTTTTCGCTTACAGAGGGTTTGATTGGCTGATATTCCTGGAATGGGTAGTAATCGTCTTCAAAAGAGAAATTCATGCTTGAGTAGTAAATGAGACCACTTGCCCCGTCTGTAAACGTTTTTCTAAACCTCGGCACCACCCCCCTGTCGATGAACTCAGTGACATCAACCTCTTCTGGAGGTGGAACATAGTCCGTTATTCTACCCGGGACTTTCAGGTTGTCCCCCTGGAAGTGAATTATCCCGGACAGAAAGGATTTTAGATAGTCAAACTTTTTTGTGGGTCCTCGGATGACGTTGCAGGATAAGAGTGTTCCCTTTTCGTAGAAGTGGTCTACCTCTCGCATCCTGCTTCCCCTGCCTTCTACATCGCAGAAGGACTTTGGCGGGAAGTAAACTCTACCGCAGTTCTCGCATTTCGCTGCCCGGATTCTGTAATCCACGAGGATTTTTCTCCTCGTTATTGGTTCGCTCATCTTATTGTAACTCCCTCACTAAAATATGGACTGTGGCGATTCCACCAGTCCCTCCTATGTTATGGCACAGCGCCACATTAAGCTCCTTGTCAACTTGATTCCCACCAGCTTCATTCCTCAGTTGTTTGAAACACTCGTAGACCTGTCTAACTCCAGTAGCGCCTACTGGGTGACCATCAGCTTTCAAGCCACCTCCTGCATTGACCACCAGCTCTTTATCCCCGTTCACATACGGGATGTGTTTCGACCCCTTGAAGGACTCGTAGCTGTCGTAAACAGTCTTCCACCCTTCGCCCTTTTTGCAGAATCCCGAATCCTCTAAGAAGAAGATTTCCTCTATGGTAAAGCAGTCGTGGACCTCGGCAACATGAATATCGCGCATCGTCATGCCTGTTTCCTTCAAAACCTTCTCCATTGCCAGCCTTGTAGCCTTTATCCCCGTGAGACTCTCGCGACTGCATATAGATACATCATCTGTCGCCTGTTGACTGCCCACCACGTAAATGGGCGTGTCCGTGTACTCCTTCGCCACATCTGGACTGACTACCACAAGCGCCACGGCGCCGTCCGAGACCGGAGAACAGTGCAGCATTCGAATAGGGTCTGCAACCAAAGGCGAATTTAATACATCTGCTACTGTGAACTCTCTTCTGAATTGTGCGTACTCATTGCCCACGGCATGATGATGGTTCTTACACGCAACGAGGGCAAGGGCTTCTCTGCATCTGTCGCCGCTGCCATGGTCATCACCGTAGTCGTGGATGTACCTTGCCATCATAGATGCGTACAGACCTGCAAAGGTGTAGCCAGCGTCAAACTCGTGGGGGTCGCCTGCAAACATGAGGTCATCAATGATCTTTCCCGCGCGGTCTGTCATCTTCTCAAATCCACCCACCAGGGCAACATCGTATTCTCCGGACCTGATGCCAAGACAGGCATTATAGAGTGCCGAACCCCCGGATCCGCATGCTGCTTCCGTATTGCTCATAGGGATATTCATGCCCAGTTCTCGTGACATATACCCCGGTATAAGCGCGAGCTTATTGGTGACCTGATAAAGAAAACTGCCGAAATAGCATGCCTGGATGTCTTTACGCTTCAGTCCGTATTCGACTGATTCCATTGCCTTGAGCCCTGCTTCAGTCAGCAGTTCCTCAGGGTTCTTATACCAAAGTTCACCAAACTTTGTCCGCCCTGCGCCAACAATAGCCGCAAGCGGCTTGAGCTTTTTTATACTTCGCATATCACTTTCTCATCCCTGTTAAAAGCTAAAGGATTTATAAAAAATAAATAACGTTTTCATTTCATAGATTTAATTTCTCTGTCGCCGTCCCCAACAATACGATACAAATCCCTAAAATTATCGCTTCCATCTGATTTCACCTTCGTGAAGTCAAAGTTCGCATCGTTAAGCTCAACAAGCACCTGAAAATCCGTTAGGGTCTTGCCTGAGTTCTCCTTCACTGTTATCTCCTTGTAATATTTCCAGTTGCCATCACCTGCGTTAGATAATGCGGAAGCCATACCTATCGTTACGCTCGCCAGCAATGCCAACGCTATTCCCAAAGCGATTATTTTACTTCTCATTTTTATCCCTTTTCCATCATTTCTATTTAACCCCGGACACTTTTACCTTTAATACTTTGGGGTGCACCCCTAAAAGTAGACACCAAGTTAAGAAACAAGAAAAAATGAGAAAGGGGGTGCGAGATGAAAAGGAGGAAATATACACGAGATTTTAAAATTGGTGTAATTAGAGAGGTCGAGAGCGGGAAAACGGAATCAAACCTTCGCTCATAGTAAAGTGGAAGAAACAATATTATAAGGATCCTGAGAACGCCTTCAGGGGAAATGGTAAGACATACAAGGAGAATGCGAGGATAGCGGAGCTTGAGAGGTTGGTTGGGCAGTTGTATGCAGAGAATGAATTTTTAAAAAAAGCATTGACAGCATTAAAGAGTCGGATAGGGAGTTGCAAGTATGAAGTACATGATTGTAAAGGAGAGCCTTGATTCGGGGGTTCAGATCCCATAAATCAACACGCTTGGATATGGCTTATCATCTCCATATTCTTCAATCTGTAATGTGTGAAGCGTCCATCTCATTGATGCCACATTTTTTT
>JAODGF010000027.1:6754-7522 GCA_025464645.1 Methanosarcinales archaeon | reverse complement strand
TCATGGTGCAACCTAACCCTGACTTGCCTGAAGCCCATATCTTGTAAGAAGTTTTCAGCTTTTTCTATCATCTCGAGTTTTTCCCTCGTTATCCGTTCTCCGTATGCTATCCTTGTAGCTAAGCAAGGATTCGGGGGCTTATCCCAAAAGGACAGCCCTAACTCCTTCGCCATTTGCCTTATCTCGGTTTTTGTTATGCTGACTTCTACAAGAGGATGCCAAACGCCTTCTTCTTCGGATGCAGCAATGCCTGGCCTGTATTCCGCTAAATCAGAAACGGTAACGCCTTCTGCGATTGTTGTTATGCCCTCTTTCGCCGCAACTTCGCTTAATACCCGCGAAAAATGCTTCTTACAAGAGTAGCATCTGTTATACGGATTTCTGACAAAATCTTCGTTCCTCTGCCATGAGAGCTGCACTATCTTATGCTTGATGCCTGTGCGGTTTATAAAGCCCCTGACATGCTCTAATTCCCTTCTCGGAAATAGTTCACTGTCTATCGTTACTGACAGGACTTTTTCATCCAGCACCTCATGAGCAACCGTTAGCAGAAAGCCACTGTCAACACCACCGGAGAAAGCGACAAGCAAATTCTCTTTCTGCCTTATTCTTCTTTTCAATTCTTCAAGTTTCTCTCTTGCTGTGAGGGCAAGCATGATAGAGAGTATGTTTTTAATATCTAAAAGTTTCGCAGTTTCTTTGGTCACGCTTTCTTTCCTAAAGAAAGGTTGTGTGAAATAAACCCTTTCATGGTTTGCGGGGACGTGG
>JAODGF010000027.1:0-6714 GCA_025464645.1 Methanosarcinales archaeon | reverse complement strand
GCGACTTCGTCTTCCGTGAAGTTATGTGGAATAATATAAAACACCCATTCTTTGTCCGTCCAGAAGTAGTGCGGCACACTGTCTGAGGAAGTTTGATAGACCTGTTTATTAGCGATTGTAACCTCTTTCAGATTAGATGCCCAACTGCCACCCCATTTTCGCATACCCTCCACCATCTTCTCGGTTTCGTTCTTTGCAATCGTCTCGTTTGGGTACAGAGTTGTCCACAGCGTTAAGTATTTTCCTTCTTTCATGTAATGCACGATTGCCACATCCCTAACATGTTCGATACTGCCGGTATGCGATTGTTTTACACGCTGCAATGCATTCACACCGCTGGATACTACTATTTTCTTCATGCTGATGAGCTCATCTGGAGCGATTTCCGATGCATTTACACCCACTTCAAGCGGCGGTGACGGCGGCGCATGATAAAAGGAATATACCAACGCCGCTGTCGTTACTACCAGTAGGAGAGGAATGGCAATCAGAAGGATTTTTTTGTTCTTACTACTCATTCTTTCAACTCCCTTTTCGTCGGCGATTCCCTCTTTCATCGGTAATCTTACACCTCGTATCTCGCAGATTCAAGCAGAGAGACCAGCGTATCCCACGCGCCTCTGTATTTATCCTCCGTGAGAACAGTACAATCGCTGAGTTTCTTACCTTCGTTAAGAACTTTTATAGCGAACGCCATGCACGTTTTCTCACCACATTTTCCACAGTTTGTCTTTGGAAGATAAGTATATAAATCCAGCGGACTCAATTGAATGCGCTCTTTTACCTCACTCAGGTCTATCTCCGCTCTTCGCTCCCATGCATCGTTGATTTTTCCTTTTATCTCGTTCAGTATCTTCATAGCTTCATCGTTATCTCGGATCTGTGTCATTGCTATCTCGCCCGATGCGTGCAAAGTGATGATGCTCAGTCCCCGTTTGTAAGTTATGAATCCTCCTCGCTCTGAATGGAGTGCAGTTGGTATAAGCTTGTCGAGATAAGGCAACACTTCTCCAAGCTCTCCGTCCGCCTTTGCAATCACTCTTATCTTCGCAGCATCAGCGATACAAGGCATTATTTGCACTATTTCTATCTTTTTAACAAGCATTTACTCCTTTACAGAAACCACCAAACAGATGCCGCTCTCTGTTACCACATAACACTGGTCTCTCTCTTTACTACCAGTACGGGTCGTTTTGCTCCTCTAATGACCTTCTCTGAAACCGAGCCGAGCAGCATCTCCCTGATATTGCTCTTCCCGTGCGAACCGAGCACGATGAGCGAAACGTCTTCATCCTCTGCTATTTTAAGTATCTTCTTGAACGGAATTCCTTCAGGTGTTTTCACGCTCAATTTCAGCCCCGCACCTTCTAACTCGCTCTTTACTGCTTCCAGTTTCTTCTCCGCTTCTTCTCGCATCTTCTTCTGGACTTCGTTCTCATACTCCGCTGTTGTCTCTCCGAGCCACGCTGCACCTGTTGCCACCGTTTCAATCTCTCGCACGTCTATCACATGCACGAGCACAACCTCTTCAGTCCCCGCTCCACGCAATTTCTTCACATATTCCAGCGCCTTCGTGGCGCAATCCGAGAAATCCGTCGGATACAATATTTTTCTGAACATTTTTTTCTCTCTTACTCCTAAATCGGCAGAGTTATCCCCAGACCTTTTTTTATCATCACCCAGCCCATGTATAACATCACAGCGATGAACACATATCGCAACTGCTTTGCAGGCAGTTTATGTGCGGTTTTGACACCTACCTGCGCCATCAGCACACTTGTTGACGCGAGCAGAATCCATGATTCGAGGTTCACGTATCCCATCATGTGAAGATGATGGAATACAAATGGTATACCTGCTTTCAAGCCGTTATAGATGTATCCTGCGAGTCCACCGATGGCAGTGAATATCATCAGTGCGGTGGAAGTGCCAACTGCGCGGTGTATTCCAAATGACAGCGCAACCACCATCACAGGAACCATAAGCACGCCACCGCCTATTCCGATGATACCGGTGACGATGCCGAGTGGAATCCCCCATAGAATCCATAACAGCGGATTGTCCAAGGGCTTCTTTCCTGTGACCTCCGGGGGTTTCGCAGTGAGCATCCGGAGCGCACCGGCAATGATCGCGGAGCCAAAGGCTATACTGAGAATCCAGCCCAATCCCATTCCCACAAGCGTCGTTGCGATAGTCGCACCAATAACCGCACCCGCTGCCCCTGACACGCCGAGGAAAATCGCCGCTTTCCACCATACCGCGCCCTTTTTTGTATGTCCGTAAGCACCACTTGCTGCTGTGGGAAGCACCACGAACAGGTTCGTGCCGAAGGCAATTGCCACTGCCGTATTGAATGGTATGCCCAGAGCTGTATATGCCCAGACCTGAACGGGAATCATGATAAAGCAACCACCGACACCGAGCAGCCCGCTTGCGAATCCCACACCAAGCCCGGTAATCAGCAGTGCGATTGCCACGGCTAAAAAGGATACAGGCATTATGCTTCACCTCCTTCTGTTGGTTCTTGCAACGCTTCTCTTAAATCTTTCTTCTTCGGAACCTGCCCGAAGAACCTTACCACATCGTTTATCACCACTGCGGGCGCATCACCTCTCGCAAATTCCTTGCTTACATCTGGCATCGGCTCGTCAACGAGTTCTGCGAACTGTCTTAATGATACGCATCTTCCATATCGCTCCGCTTCTTCCGTCCCCACGACAAGTTTCTCCAAATCAACATCTATTCCAAGCTCTTCCGCCAGCTCTCCCACCAGCTCGTAAGTCCAGTGACACCGCGAGCATGGCGGGTCCGTCCCAATCACTTTCACGCTTATTTTCATATCCATATCTATTGCCTCCACCATTTCAAATATATTTGAAACATCTGTATAAAAATATATTTTCCAAGCATGCTTGCAATTTCGGACTACGCAGCATATGAAAGTGCGAGTAGCACTTACTGCATTCCGTCACTTGACATACACACCTCAACAGAACTACATCCGAGCATTCAAAACCTCATTGCCGATGTTCGTTCATGTAGCTTCACTGCAAGGATGAGAAACAATGCGGAATAGAAGAGTAGCACCACGAAATCGAGATATATGGGGTAGTATGCATAGCCCTGAATGGAGTATCGTGCCAGATCTGTAAAATAGGTCAGAGGCGACAAAGAAGCCACAGCAACACCCCAGCCCGGCATTTGCTCCATCGGGATGAAGATGCCACTGATGAAAATTATAGGGAACTTCACAAATGTGGAGAGCATCATGATGTTTGAGACTAAAGTTGTTGGAGGTACGGAGAATAGCAAGCCGAGTGATGAGAAGCAGAATGCAGAAATGATGATAGCAGCAGCCAAAATGACCGGGTTCTTCACTCCAACACCCAGCGCGATGCCCGCGACAACGGGAACTGCGGAGATGGACACACCGAATATGAAAGAAGCGAGTATGTCGCCGAATATCAGAGTTCTCACCTCTATGGGGCATGAAATGAGCCGTTCAAGTGTTCTCATCTGCGTCTCCCATGGCATGATCACCGGCGAGACCGAAGTGGAAGTGAAGAAGGTGGTCATTGCCAGCAGTCCGGGAATGAGGAATGTAGGAGCTAAACCCCGCCCTATACAAAAGGCAAAGAATAGGAAGAGGGGAAATAACACACCAAAGATAGCAACTGGTCCTTTGAGATAATACATCAGGATGTCCTTCCTGGCTATCGCCCATACCTTACTGCCCATTTGAACCTCCTGTCAGTTTTACGAAGACGTCCTCCAGAGTGGGGAGTTGAACGTTTAAATTCCGTATCTTCAACCCTTTGAGCGTTGCAAACTCAACAATCGAGCAAATCACTTCGTGAGGCTCTGTTGTATAAATCCGGTAGTTATCATTGACAACTTCGGCATGAAAATCCAGCATACTCATATCTACCGCTTTGTCGAACCTCACTTCCACTGCCAATGTGCCTCCTATTCTGGTTCGCAAATGCTCAGGGCTATCTACGGTGACTATTCTCCCCTTGTTTATTATCCCCACGCGATTGCATAGCTCGCCCACCTCTTGCATGTTGTGCGAAGTGAGGAATATAGTCACCCCCTCCTCATGGATCTTACGTCTGATCATCCTTGCACTTTGGATATCCAGCCCGCTCGTGGGCTCGTCTAGGAATAGAACTTCAGGGTCGCTTACCAGTGCCATGCAGAGCATAAGCCTCTGCTTCATCCCCTTTGAGAAGCTTTTTACCTTGCTCGAACGCCGTTCATAAATCCCGAATTCCTTGAGCAAGGAGGTTGCTCTATGCTCTCCTTCACGTCCTGGTATGCCATAAAGGGAAGCGATGAGCATCATATTCTGCCATGCTGTCAGGTCAGGATAGGCATTCGCAGTCTCGGGCACCACACCCAGTATGCTCTTCACTTTCTGCGTATCTCTCACGATATCATGCCCCATCACCCATGCATCTCCATAATCAGGCTTTATCACACCGGTGAGCATTCTTACGGTGGTCGTCTTACCTGCTCCGTTAGGACCGAGGAAGCCGAAGATTTCACCACGATGCACACTGAATGAGATGCCATTAACTGCTTTAAGACCATCAAAACTCTTGCACAGGCATTTAACTTCTATCGCTTCCATCTCCTCCCTCCAACAGGTCTATCACAATTCGCCTGGATTTCAATCTCCAGACCTTCTCGGGCGCGCCTCCTCCTTCATCCTTGTAGCCTGCAACCTCTATTATACCCGCTTTCTTCAATTCCGAGAGATGATAATACAGGCATGGAGCAGTCATTTCTTCGTCATTCTCTCGCAAGCATTCCTGTATCTCCTTCGTGCTCCTTGCACCTTCACCAATACAATCTATAATCAACCACCTCGTCGGGCAATGCAGAGCCCTCATGAGAGTTCTTAATCTCTTGCTCTTGCCCTCCCCGCTCATGCACGCTCCAACCATACACATGCTTATCACTACTATATTATAATTTTTTATTTAAATATTTAAGTGAAATTTTGATGATATGTTTAGCATCGCGTATTTTACCATTGCACAGTAGAACATTGTTTTTTCGCGCTCTTCCACACGTAATATCACTAACTAAAGAACCCTCTCGTGCGTTTGCATAGCCAAACAAGGAAGAGCATTATCGGAACTTCTGTCAGAACACCAACGACAGTGGCAAGAGAAGCGCCGGAATTCACACCGAATAAAGTCGTGGCAACTGCGATTGCGACCTCAAAATGATTGCTCCCCGCGATGATTGCCGTAGGTGCTGCATCCTCATAACTCAATTTTATGGATTTTGAGATGAGATACGTGACTGCGAACACCACGAGAATGTTTATGAATATTGCAGCGGTGAGCATCCCGATTATCGCTGGTAGTTTGACTATCTTCTCGCCCTGATACGTGAAGAGCACAATCAATGTAATCAATAATGCTATTATCGCCATATTCCCCAATCGAGGCACGAGCTTACTCTCAAACCAGTCAATACCCCTTCTTTTAATTATCTGCTCCCTCGTTATCCAGCCCGCCACTAAGGGAGTGCAGATGTATATGAGCACTGCAAGCCCTATGGTCCTCCAGGGCACTGCTATACCAGAAATACCGATAAGAAAAGTAGCCAGAGGAGCATATAAGAAGACCATTGTCAGCGAGTTTATTGCGGTCATCACGAGTGTATGTCCCATGTTCCCTTCTGCGAGGTAGCTCCATACGAGGACCATGGCAGTGCAAGGCGCCACACCCAAAAGAATCAAGCCCGCTATGTATTGTTGAACAAGCGATATTTCGCCCAGTGGTGTTGCTGTTGCGCCCTGCGGTAGAAATCGAAAGAAGACTACGCTCAGGAATAGCCATGCGAAGATAGCCATGGTAAAGGGTTTTATTGCCCAGTTCATGAACAGTGTGGTGGCGATGGGTTTTGGCGTCCGAACCGCATTCTTTACAGCCCCAAAACTGATTTGGACCATTATGGGATATATCATGGCGAACAGGCAGATAGCAATGGGGATAGAGATATGCGCAACTTCTAATACTGCCATAAGTTCGGAAAGCTGCGGGAACGCTCTGCCAATGAGAGTGCCTGCGAGTATGCAGATTATAACCCATAATGAGAGGTATTTCTCCCATATTCCAAGTTTCCGTTCCTGTTCCTCCATTATCGCCTCTTCTCCTCACAATCGAAGCAGTAGTCCTTCTGACGGCTGCTTAAGAATTCACGCCCGCATCCCTTGCATTTCAATCTGCATGTCAGAACATGGAGTGAGAGGTATTGCATCATATTTCAAATATATTTGAGATATTTATATAAATATATATGCTTTTGTCCTTTGTCATATGAACATGGAAATTGATAGGCCATTCAGAACGTTCAGGACTGCCCTGTCAGGAACCATTCCAAGAGCGTATATCCGCCTCAATGATACGCGTTTTTGACAATGCATCCTCAATAACAACGCCTGCATCGGTTATTTCCACGATATTACGTAGCGAATCGAATCGGGAATGAGCGGTTTCGCACCTGTTGCAACGACAACCAGATTCGGATAATCTATGCAGATATTCTCCACGGTTATTATCCCCGCACCCCCTCTCGCTATTCGCTCATAATGGTATATGAGCCGCTCGGTTATCTCACCCGAGTGCGAAGCTAAACTGGTTGAAATCGGGGGGAATACTATTCTGTTCTTCGTGGTTAATGTGTCTTTTTATAAGA
>JAODGF010000026.1 GCA_025464645.1 Methanosarcinales archaeon | reverse complement strand
TCGGTTTTAAAAGATTGTTGTAGAATTCCGAGAACACTGGGATGAGCTTATCGTGGAAGTGGAAGACAAATTCGGCAATCCTGTGAAAATTGTGCGGCACAATGGTATAGAAGAACGCGCTCATAGATGGAGCAGAATGCATACCCGAAGGCGCACCGGTAGGAGTCGAACAACCAATGAGATGGCAAAATATGGCGCACTACTGGCTGTGCTATCGAATTTGGAATTGGAAAATGAGGTATATGTAAGGAAGTGTTGGCAGGTGTGAAGGACTTTGTGTATGAGCTGCAGAATATCACTTCTGAGGAGATTAAAGAAGCGAAAAAACTGATAAAACCACATCAGCAGAAGTTATTGGTTCGCTCTGACAAAAAGAGGGCTGTACTACTTCAAGAATTTGTTGAGATACTGGAACGGTCAGGTAACAAAAGCGACAGTGTAGTTGAACGCTGGCTTTCAAAACTCGCAAAATCTAACTTAAGTGTCCGTGGTGATAATTAATTGTAGGACAGCCTGGGTAAAGAAAAAAATTAATATCCCAACTTGAAAGAGTTGCAAAAACGTCCTAAGTATACATAGACGGTCTTGCCATTTTTGTTTGTCCACCTGTCGTAGTTCCACCTTTGCTTTCTCTCATTATCAATCAACTTTCTCTTTGGAGCAATCCCAATAAACACTTTTTTAGAAAAGGGTTTAATTTAGAATGAGAGATAAGAAATGAGTATGCTAATGTGGAACCGAAAATATGCAGCCGAAATAACCGCAGATAATGACGGAGAACACGTGAGTATAGCAGGCTGGGTGCATGAGAAGAGGGATTTAGGCGGGGTCTTTTTCCTTATCGTGCGAGACCTTAGTGGTTTTGCTCAGATTACGCTGCACAAAGGCGTAGTTGAAAAGGAGCTGTTTGAACGCGTGAAAAAAGTTCCTCGTGAATCGGTAGTGGCAATAGAAGGGAGAGTAAAGAGCGAGCCCAAGGCGCCAAATGGATATGAAATAATACCCGAACGAATGGAAGTGCTGAACGAGGCTTCGCAGATTCTACCCCTGGACACCACCGGTAAAGTGGGTGCAGAGTTAGATACGAGGTTAGATGCGAGATTCATGGACTTGAGAACCGAGAGAACAAAGCACATATTTATTATTCGCAGTCGTGTTCTTAAAGCGATAAGAGATTTCCTCGATGACCTGGGATTTATAGAAATAAACACGCCGAAAATAGTAAGTGCGGCGACAGAGGGTGGCACTGCACTATTCCCTATTTCCTATTTTGAGCGGGAAGCGTTCTTAAATCAGAGCCCACAGCTTTACAAACAAATCCTTATGGCTTCTGGCTTTGACCGCGTATACGAAATAGCGCCGATATTCCGCGCAGAGGAGCATGACACCACGAAACACCTAAACGAAGCGACTTCGGTGGATATAGAAGTCGCATTTGTATCTGATAAGGAGGTAATGGTAACATTGGAAGAGCTAATTGCGTTTGTATATTCAAAGGTTGGGGATTATCCCGGATTATCCAAGCTGAATTTGAAGTTGGACGTCCCCAAAATACCATTCAGACGTATAACTTATGATGAAGCAATAGAACTACTTTCTGAAGCGGGAGAGGAGATAGAATGGGGCGAAGACCTCAGCACTTCCGCAGAGCATACTCTGGGCGAGATAATAGGCGAGCTTTATTTCATCACTGATTGGCCGTGTGCGATAAAACCTTTTTATACACAGCCTGCTGAAAAAGGGAAAAGGGAAGATATTTGTAATGCGTTTGACCTGATGCATCCAAAAGTAGAACTCGCATCAGGCTCGCAGCGCGTGCATTCATACGAGTTGCTAAAGCGGAAGATAGAATCGAAAGGGCTGAGTGCAGATAGTTTTGAGTTTTATCTCGACGCTTTTCGGTTTGGAATGCCGCCGCATGCAGGCTGGGGGCTTGGTGTTGAAAGACTGCTGATGAGCATGCTGGAGATAGACAACATAAGAGAAGTGGTGCTTTTCCCAAGAGATAGAAGGAGATTAGCACCGTGAGATACTTTCTGTTTTAAACTGGGAAACAAAAGGTAATTTTTTGGTCTTGAAACAAACTAATTAATATGGTTAAAAGTTACTTAATAACATATGGAAGGGAAAAAAAGCGAAGTGGAAAAAGGGGAAGGAAAAACCGCAGAAGATTTACTTCTACTCGGCGAAGAATATCTTGCTGAAGGGAAATATGAGGAAGCAATAGCAGTTTACAAGGAGATAGTGAAGAAAGAGCCAATTCTTCCAACGCTGGCTAAGGCGTGTAACGATTGTGGCGCTGCTTACGCAAGTTTAGAACAACACGACATGGCAATTGGGTTCTTTAACGCTGCATTGAATCTCAGGGCTTATTTAGTGGACGAGGGTATATCAGCTTGTTACAACCTCGGGCAGGTGTACAGAATTATAGGGGATGAGGATAAAGCAGAGGAGTATTTCAAGCGCGGGGATATGATAAAGCAGGAGCACAAACGCAGGGATGAAGAAGCCCAGCGTATATTCTCGGCTGAGATGTGAGAAATAACCAAATTTTGATACCGTAGAGATTGCGGATTAATGGAGAGGGATATTGAAGAGTTGAGGGAAAGGGAAAATCGAGGTGAAAAAAATGAATGGGAAAATAACTATTAGCCTAATAAAGGCAGACGTGGGTGGATTTCCAGGGCATTCGACCGTACGCCCTGAGTTAAAGGAGAAGGCGACAGAGTGGATGGAGAAGGCAAAGAAAGAGGGGTTGCTGGTGGACTATCACGTCCTGAATGCGGGTGACGACCTTCAGTTGCTGATGAGCCACAGGAAAGGTGTAGATTCAGAAGAGATACACGGATTGGCGTGGGAAACGTTTGAAGCGGCGACGGAGGTAGCGAAAGAGTTGAAGTTGCATGGTGCGGGACAAGACTTGCTGGTGGATGCATTTAGCGGGAACATACGCGGTATGGGACCCGGGATAGCGGAGATGGAATTTACGGAACGTGGATCTGAACCGTTAGTAGCGTTTATGATGGATAAGACGGAGCCCGGAGCGTTTAATTACCCGATTTATAAGATGTTTGCTGACCCTTTCAATACCGCCGGGCTTGTCATAGACCCTGTAATGCATGACGGGTACGTGTTTGAGGTATGGGACATAAAAGAAAAGAAGAGAGTATTTTTGCGATGTCCTGAAGAACTGTATGACTTACTCGCTTTGATAGGAGCGAAGAGCAAGTATGTGATAAAGAGAGTATATCCAAAGGATACGAGTCCATTGCCAAATGAAGAGCCAGTAGCGGTGATAAGCACGGAGAAATTGTTCTTTACTGCGGGTAAGTACGTGGGTAAGGATGACCCTGTCGCATTGGTGCGAGCACAATCGGGCATGCCGGCGCTGGGCGAGGTTTTAGAGCCGTTCTCGCTGCCATATTTAGTCAGTGGCTGGATGCGAGGTTCACATAATGGACCTATAATTCCCGTTCCTTTCAGATATTCACAGTGCACGCGGTTTGACGGACCGCCGCGGGTTATCGCTGCGGGATTCCAGATAAGTCATGGGAGGTTAGTGGGGACTGCGGATTTGTTTGACGACCCTGCCTTTGACCTCGCGAGGAGAAAGGCGCAGGAGATAGCGGATTATATACGAGCGCATGGACCCTTTGAACCGCATAGACTGCCGGTGGAGGAGATGGAATACACGACGTTGCCTGATGTACTGAAGAAGCTTGAGGGGAGGTTTGAAGAGGTGGAATAGAGAGTGACTACTTAAAAGTCGGTTTTTCAAAATAGCATTTTTATTGAAAAGTATTAAATCGAAGAGAGATGAAAAAGAGAAGAAAGTTCACAAAATGCCCTGTTTGCGGCGTGAGTGTGAACATAAACAATTTATCAGAGCACCTGCGGCGTGTCCATAACCAAACAATAGGAGGGGGGATTGTTCGTGAGCATGCAGAGGCACCACTGATGGTGGACACCGGGAATGGGCGAATATTGAATATAACCGCCTGTGAAGAGACGCTTGAAAAGGGTGCGAGACTCATGTTATCGAAAAGGTTTAATCGCGCAATTAACGTTCTCAAGACAATTCCCGAAGAATACACCGATATTGGCGAAGTGTATTCACTCATCGGAATTTCGTATATTCAGTTGAACCGTCTTGAAGATGCATTCACATATTTTGACAAAGCAGCAAAAGCTGAACCTGATTATCCTGCCCACTGGTATAATCTCGGAGCCGCATACTTGCATAGAGGATACGTCGCGAAAGCTCGTGAATGCGCGAATAAAGCGCTTGCATTGAATCCCGATGAAGAAGTGAAGGAAAAGGCAGAAGGTCTCTTAGACGGGATTAAAGAGCTTTTAGAGCTTGAATTGGCTAATAAACCCGGAATTGATCCAGAAACGTATCTCAAGCTCGAAGAGAGGTTTCGTAGAGGTGCAGAATGTATGGAAAATGAGGATTGGGACGCAGCAATCGAGGAGTTCAAGTACGTTGCGAGCATTGATAAGAAATCAATGAAGGCTCATGGAAATTTAGGGGTTATTTATCTCCTCAA
This sequence comes from Methanosarcinales archaeon, assembly GCA_025464645.1. GTDB lineage: Archaea > Halobacteriota > Syntropharchaeia > Alkanophagales > Methanospirareceae > QMVO01. Next base: position 6,703 of record JAODGF010000026.1, on the reverse strand, counting down.
AGGTGAACTTGAGGAGGCAGAGAAGCACCTTAAGAAATCGCTCGATATAGACCCTTCATACACACCTGCAATAATTAATTATCAGATGTTAGATGCAATGAAAGAGAAAATAAAGAGGGACCCAGGATGTTTAGCGGAGATAAAGGATAAATTAGTGATGGGACATTTTTAATTTTAACCGATGGAAATAGAAGAAGCGATAGAGAGAAGGAAATCGAGGAGGTCTTTCAAAAGAACCGCGCTGACAGAGAAACAACTTTCGCAATTGATATGGTCCGCGGGTAAGGCGCCTTCGGCTGGCGCTACTTATCCGCTGGAGCTGTATGCAGTAATAGGGAAGGAATGCGCAGGGGATATAGATGCCGGGGTGTATCACACAAAGGGATATTCGGAATTAGAATTGCACAAGGAAGGCGACTTACGGGAAGAGTTAGCAGTAGCTTGTTTACGCCAGATGTTCATCGCTGATGCCCCGGTATCTTTTGTGATTACCGCAGAGTATGAAAGGACAACGCGTAGATATGGAGAGCGTGGGATAAGATATGTGCATATAGAAGTGGGGCATGTCTCGCAGAATATCTATTTGCAATGTGAGGCGCTGGGTCTGGCTACCGTCGCCATAGGTGCATTTTACGATGATGAGGTTGCGAAGGTCTTAAGTCTTCCAGAGGAGCATAAGCCGATATACGTGATGCCTGTGGGTAAATATGCTCAATAAAGTGTGGAAAAAAATCCAAATCTCAAGTTGATATTTTTTAAAAGCATCAAAATTATATGATTTTGTAAGCGTTAATGTAGAGAAGGACTGCGACAATGAAAAAAAGCGAAAGAGGATTATTAGGGGACGTAAGGGTAATGGCGCTTTTATTGTGCGTTTTAGCCGCTTTGTTTGTCATTTATGTTTATCCACCACCGCCCGTCACAGCTAAGATAAATGCAGACATCGGTGAGAGTGCGGTTTCCTCTTTTCTTAAAAAAGAACTGGGCGCAGAGGTAAATTATGCGGGAGAGGGGATCTATGAGATAAGACCAGGGGTTTCAAAAGAGCGGTTATCGGAGGCGTTGAAGGAGATTAACGGAAGCATAGCGGAAAAAGCCAATGGAGAGCCGTTTTTTTCTGGTGCGGGAATAAATGGTAATCTGAGATATGGTCTGGATTTGGTGGGGGGGAGCTCGCTGCAGTTGAAATTGGAAGGCACTTTAGTCGGGATAGATGCACCTGATACAGTTAATGAGACTAAAATCGTTGAATTTCTTGAAAAGGAGCTGGATACCGAGGTGACTCCTTACAAAGCTGACGACAGGGTGATATACGAAATAAGGAAGAGCGTTACAAAAGAACAGTTGTCTGAGGTGTTAAAGGGAATAAACAGTAGTATAGATTTTTTCGAGGATTCCCTGACCCCAGCAACAAGGGACGAAACTCGCCGAATAATAGAGACAAAAATAAACATGCTGGGATTAGCGAGCACTACGATAAGAACCGTTGGGAATAACCTCATGGTGATAGACTTAGCAGGGATAGATATCAAAACGGCAAAGGATCTGGTGGGCAAGCCAGGAAAGTTTGAGATACGGATGCAGACGAATGGTACGGGGGGGGACATAGAGAAAGGACAAAGATTGGAGGAGATCGAGAATATCACCGCTCATGTCATGTACGGGAGCGAGGGAATAGAAAACGTGGGGACTACGCCAACGAGCGAGACGAGGAAATGGCAGGGAGAGGAGTATGAAGAATGGGGAGCTCCTTTTGCGTTAAATAAGGAAGGGGCAGTTGCATTAAGAGACGCTGCGATTAAATATGGTGCAATAGACAGCCCTGCGGATCACGAACTGGCAATGCTGCTTGACGATGTGGTGGTGTACAGTGCACCAATAGCGGATGAAGCATGCGAGAAACTAAAAGAAGGAGTTATTTATGTGTGGACTGCAAACACAGGGTCAGGAGATGAAGGGAGAGAAGCGGCAAGGGAGCTGATCATACACTTAAAAGCAGGTGCGTTACCGGTGAATGTGGAGATAATAGGATCAGGGGAAGTGCCAGCATATTTGGGCGTGAAATTCAAGGAAGGAGCGTTAATTGCAGGATTACTTGCTCTTATTTCCGTTACGCTTGTTGTTTACTTACGATACCGGGAGCCCAAGATAGTATTGCCGATGTTCTTCACACTTCTTAGTGAGGTAATTCTGATATTGGGGTTCGCAGTAGTGGTTCCAGGGGGATGGCAGTTAGATTTACCGAGTATTGCAGGGATAATAGCGGTAATCGGTACAGGAGTGGACCAATTGGTGATAATAACGGATGAAGTGCTTTCAGGTGGTCGCTCTTCCGCAAGGATGTATCGTAAACGAATATCATTTGCATTTGGTATAATCTTCGTTTCTGCCACGACAACCATCGTGGCGATGCTTGTTCTTGCTTTGATGGCGCTTGGCACATTAAGGGGTTTTGCGTTTATAACCATCGTTGGACTGCTGATAGGCATTATCATTACGAGACCGGCTTATGCGAGGGTGATAGAGGGGATAATGTGAATTTACTATGCGTCCAGAAAAAGAAATCATCTTCATCACCACGAACAAAAACAAGGTAAAAGAGGTGCAGGATTTGGCTGACGCGGAAGCTAAAAGCATAACAATCGAGCATCTTGAATATGACTATCCTGAGTTGCAGCTTGCAGAAATAGAGTCAGTGGCGCGAGAAAGTGCGAATTATATAAGGGAGAAGATGACGCTAAAAAAGCCCTTCTTCTTAGAAGATTCGGGATTGTTTATTCACGCTTTAAATGGCTTCCCGGGTCCCTTCTCTGCTTTTGTCTTCGACAAAATAGGCAACGAGGGAATACTGAAGTTAATGGCAGATAAAAAAGGAGAAGAGCGAAAAGCTACTTTTAAAACAGTCGTTGCATTCTGTGAATCACCAAAAAACGCACCTCTTCTCTTTGTCGGCACCGCGGAAGGTAAAATAGCGGAGAAGATAAGGGGGAAAGGCGGCTTTGGCTACGACCCCATATTCGAGTTCGAGGGAACAGGGAAAACTTTTGCAGAGCTGAGCATCGAGGAAAAGAACAAAATATCGCATAGAAGCAGGGCTTTCAGGAAATTGTTAGACCATCTGTTGTAACTTTATATCTATATATATATTAAAGTTTTTATATAAGCAAATTTAGAAAGATTTAAATAACCTCTCTGCTCCATATGTTAATGCTAAGGGTGAGGGGGATGAAAAGAGCAACGAAAGCATTGGTATTGAGCTCAGTGTTGCATAAAATGACGTTTTTACCCAGGGAGCGGAAATTTTTCGACCTCTTTGAGGCGCTTGCGGAGAAAGCGGTAGAAGCAGCGGGGCTATTAATGGATTTGGGAGACGATTATTCTGAACTGCCGCAAATCAGTGCGCAACTCGAAGAACTGGAAGGAGAAGCAGATTCGATTGTTCATCAAATCATACAGGGATTGTTCTATGACCACACACGGGTTACGGAGGAAAAGGGCGATATACGTTATTTCGCTCATAATCTGGATAATGTAATAGATGGCATCGAGAAAGCCGTAGTAAGGCTGACATTCGCGCAAAAGGAGACGCTTCCAGCGCCTGTAAGTGAATTTTCGCCGATTATCCTGGAGGCTGCGCAGGAAATAAGAACGGCGGTTCATTGCTTACGTGATATGAGATGTGATGAACCAGCTTTAGAAATGTGCTGTGTAAAAACAAATGAATTAGAAAACGAAGCCGATAAAATAAACCGTAAATGGCTGAGAACACTGATGACCACACCAGTAAAAAATCCTGATGAGCTCCTTGATAGACTGCTGCTTCGAGAGATAGTGGACATCTTAGAAGATACAATGGACCAGTGTGAGGACGTGGCGAATATCCTGGAGACATTTAGATTAAAGGGCGGGATTTGATGGATGTCTCCTTTTTGGCTTGTCACCATAATAATAATTTTAGCATTGGTTTTTGATTTCCTGAACGGTGCAAATGACCGTGCGAATGCAATTGCTACGACCACAGCCACGAAAGCGCTAACGCCTCTTAAAGCATTGATTGTGGCGAGTGTATTTAACCTTGCTGGCGCTTTCGCCTCTACAAGAGTAGCAGAGACCATAGGAAAAGGAATTGTGGATATTAAAAGTTTAGCACCGGATATATTTTTTGGGGTTCTTATCAGTGGTCTGATTGGAGCAATAATATGGGTGTTTCTTTGCACAACTTTTGGAATTCCGATAAGTGTGAGTCATTCGCTGGTAGGTGGGCTTTTAGGTGCTGGAATAGCAGCAGGGGGGCTGATACACTGGGATATACTCACCAATAAAGTGTTTCTTGCCATTGTATTGGGTCCTTTTATGGGACTTATGGCGGGGCTCCTGATTTTCTCTTTCAATAGCTGGCTAATTTACCTGGTTTTTAAACACACACCTACCCCGAAGGTCGAAGGGATATTTAGAAAAGGACAGATAATTACAACACCATTTATGGCTTTCAGTCACGGTATGAATGATACACAAAATGCAATGGGGGTGATCACCATAGCTTTGCTCGCTGGCGGTTTTATCCAGGATTTTGACGTCCCGTTGTGGGTGATGATAAGCTGTGGAGTGGTGATGGCTGCAGGGACTTTTTTGTTGGGTTGGCGAGTAATGGAGACGATGGGCTGGAAATTGACGCGGGTAGAGGCAAAGCACGGCTTCTCAGCAGAAGCAGGTGCAGGTCTCGCGATATTAGGAGTGAGTTTAGCAGGTATGCCTGCAAGTACCACACATGTAGTTGCTTCTTCAGTAATTGGAGGGACGTTCTTTCAAAACCTCAGGCGAATAAGATGGTCCGAGGTGTGGAAAATGATTACTGCATGGGTGATAACCATTCCGCTGGCGGCGGTAATTGGAGGAGCGGCGTATTGGGTGGTGCAGTGGGGTTTGTAGTGCAAACTTTTTGTGAGCAACATAAATTAACAGCCTCTAATTATTTATATATATCCTACTTAACTACGTAAATTTCGAAAAGTTTATATACTCTTTTCATTTTCCACATATTGGAGGTAAAAATAAAATGGAAAAATTTGTAGCGATAGGGATAGTGGCAGTAGTGATAGCAGCAGGAACAGCGGTAGTTTTAATCCCGGCACATGGGTCACCCGCAGGGCTTTCCGGCGAACTGACAATCGCAGGTTCTACAACCGTGCTGCCGATAAATCAGGAGTGCGCGAGAATTCTCATGGAAAAGAACCCTGCGTTGAGAATATCCGTTTCCGGTGGCGGTTCTGGTCACGGCATAAAGGCGGTGGGCGCAGGTGAGATAGACATAGGTGCGGCTTCGCGTGACGTAAAATCGAAAGAAATGGAGACGTATCCCGACTTAAAACCAGTAGGGATAGGCAAAGATAGCGTGGCTATCGTGGTGCATCCGAGCAATCCGGTAAGCGAACTGACGATGGAACAGGTGTCGGAGATATTCGCAGGTGAGATAACGAACTGGAAGGAAGTAGGAGGAGCTGATGAGGGGATTCGAGTGATAACACGTGAAGAAGGGTCTGGAACGAGAGAAGTATTTGAGAAATATGTGATGAAACCGCATGAGCGAGAAATGGCAGGGGAAGCATCGGTGAAGCCCTCGAATGGCGAAGTAAGAGCAACGGTCAGCGGAGACGAAAATAGCATCGGTTACCTTTCCCTTGGCTACCTTGACCCTTCAGTGAAAGCTCTTAAGATAGACGGAGTAGAGGCAACCGTCGAGAACGTCCTATCAGATAAATATCCAATCGTGAGGACGCTGTATTTGATAACGAAAGGAGAGCCAAGCCAACTGGAGAAAGCGTTCATAGACTTTGTGTTGAGCGAAGAAGGGCAAAAGGTGGTTGAGGATATGGGCTACATAAAATTGGCTGTGGCGCCTACACCAGCAGAACTTTCCGGCGAATTGACAATCGCAGGTTCTACGACCGTGCTGCCGATAAATCAGGAATGCGCGAGAATTCTCATGGAAAAAAACCCTGCGTTGAGAATATCTGTTTCTGGTGGCGGTTCTGGTCACGGCATAAAGGCAGTGGGCGCTGGCGAGATAGACATAGGCGCGGCTTCGCGTGACGTAAAATCGAAAGAAATGGAGACATATCCCGACTTAAAACCGGTAGGGATAGGCAAAGATAGCGTGGCTATCGTGGTGCATCCGAGCAATCCGGTAAGCGAACTGACGATGGAACAGGTGTCGAAGATATTCAGCGGTGAGATAACGAACTGGAAGGAAGTAGGGGGAGCTGATGAGGGGATTCGAGTGATAACACGTGAAGAAGGGTCTGGAACGAGAGAAGTATTCGAGAAATTCGTGATGAAACCATCGGAAAAAGAAATAGCTGGAAAAGCATCGGTGAAGCCCTCGAATGGCGAGGTGAGAGCAACGGTCAGTGGAGATGAAAACAGCATTGGGTATATTTCTCTTGGCTACGTTGACCCCTCCGTGAAAGCGGTTAAGATAGACGGAGTAGAGGCAACCGTCGAGAACGTCCTATCAGATAAGTATCCAATCGTGAGGACGCTGTACCTGATAACGAAAGGTGAGCCGGGTGAATTAGAGAAAGCGTTCATAGACTTTGTGCTGAGCGAAGAAGGACAGAAGGTGGTTGAAGATATGGGTTACATAAAATTAGCGGTAGAAGTGACCCCTACACCGACGCCGCCACTATCACCAACACCAGAAATA
>JAODGF010000025.1 GCA_025464645.1 Methanosarcinales archaeon | reverse complement strand
GAGGAAGCAATCTTCGAGTTCGAGTTCCGCATGGTCAACCACGTTGTAAACAACACAGTTCTTTCCCCGTATTCTGTTTAACCTACAATTTATCACGCATGCACGCTCGAGCTGTACTTGTTTAGCAGTTGAGTTCGATATAACACTGTTCTTTACCTTACCCTTCTCAAATTCCGCATTCTCATATATCGAATCCAAAACTTCACACCCTTCATTTACTGAGGAAACTTTAATTTCAACACCTAAAAACTCTCGTAATCTCATTCCAACATCGTCCTCTGCCAGAATCCTCATCATATTTTCGTAATAACTCTTATTCGTCCCGAAATCCAGCCATGCTGTTTTACTGCTTAAAGGGAAGCTTTTTATCACTGCTATTGACTCTGTACGTAATATCTCATTCTTTATTCTATCTGCACGCCCTTGTAGCCAGTGATCGGTAAGAGGCTCAGGTGAAATCCATAATTGCCATAACTCATCCGAGTTGAACTTTCCTCTTCTCTCTCTCAGATTATCGCTAAACGCATCGCGCATGTGTTCTGCTAAAACACCACTCATCGTAAATATCCCCAGGTTCACCATCACTTCGCCACCACCTCGCTTTTCCAGCTTTCTTTTTACCACTTCGTAGTTGCGAGTGTCATCGAAATCGAGAAGTTCGGAACCTTCTATTCTGTCCTCCGCACTCTTCACTATCTGAATGCCGTAGTTGCTTGCCACCTCCTTCGTGAGCCTCGTCTTTAAGCCAAAGAGCATAACATGCGTGCTCTGTGCGCATTTCTTTATATCCTCTGCACTATCACGGAATAACAAGAGTTGGTCGCCCCACGTAACCATAAAGCGAGAAGGAATCGCAAGATCCTGAAACTGCTTTATCACTCCTTCCAAAATCATGAGCTTTGGAACCATAATGAATGCCTTGTTCCTACAGGTTCTGGCGAGGATGTTTCTGGTGCCCTCACCTGCGGTATGCACGATAAGAACACTTTTTCCTTTTTTCACTTCATCCACAAGGTCTATCCCAGTAGCATGGGATGCATTTTCTATTGCGAACAGTGTGCCAAGCCCATTGCCCGCAGCGCCATTCCACCCACTTTCGGAAACGGGTATAAAAGTTGAGTTGAGAAGTACATTCTCTGTTAGCGAAGAGCGCTCCAACTTCTTTACTTTCGGCTCGTCACTAACCACAACCACCACGTAGTCAAACATTTCTCTATTTTTTTTATAAGCGTAAATCAAATAAATTTATTCAGATGAAAACAAAAGCGGAAATTCAAATATGCGGACCAAAGGCGTATTTTGTAGCGATTCCTTTGATGCCGGATAATATGGTCAATATGAAAACAGATATAGAGGAAAAGGGCGCGGTAACATATTTTGAAGCTGAAAAAATAGGGTCGCTAATCGCAAGTGTGGATGACTATCTGATGAATGCAAAAGTGGCACAAGATATGGTAGATCTGGTGTTCTGAAAATAAAAGTTCTTATACTCTCATGTTCTAAATTATAATTGGAGGGGGAAAAGAAAAAAGGTGTCGTGGCTTATTGCGAAACTTTTACTCCTATTTGTACTATTGCTTTTATCTGGATTCTTCTCCGGATCCGAGACCGCTCTGATTGGAATAGGTAAAATAAGAGCGAGAGCTTTGTTGAAGCGCGGTGTGAAAGGGGCAGAAACAATTGATAAATTGGTGAACGAGCCAGAAACTACCCTCACAACTGTGCTTATTGGGAACAATATAGTTAATGTTGCAGCATCAGTAATAGCAGCCTCCATCGCAATAGACTTATTTGGGAGCACTTACGGCGAGGCAATTGCAATCGGTGTGATGACCTTGTTAATCCTCACGTTTGCGGAAATCATGCCCAAGACGATTGCTGTACATCAGGCGGAAAGGATTTCTATTCTCATTTCCAAGCCCATGGGGATTTTGGCGTCGGTCTTCCAGCCACTCATAAAGGCTATCTCCGCGATTACAGCCGCTTTTGAGAAGCTTTTAGGTTTAAAACAGCATCGTAAGCGGTTAATGACAGAAGAAGAGGTAGAGACGATGCTGGACATAGGAGAGGAGGAAGGAGCAATTGAAGAGGACGAAAAGGAGATGATGATGGGTGTGCTAAAGCTTGACGAAATCGTTGTGAAGCACGTGATGACACCAAAGGAGGATATGGTTTGCCTGGAAGTCAATCAAACCCTGGATTCTGCAATAGAGTTAATAAAAAATAGTGGCTACTCAAGAATTCCCGTTTTTGAATCCACAAAGGATAAGATCGTGGGCATCTTATATGCTAAAGATTTGTTGATAAAAGCGAATGCGAAGGAGGGCAACGTTTCGCTAAAAGAAATCATGAAAACTCCTCATTTTGTCCCCGAGACCAAAAGGGTGGATGACTTGCTCGGGGAATTCCAGCGCGGTAAGTTTCATATCGCTATTGTTCTGGACAAGGAGGGGAGAACAAGCGGATTAGTTAGTTTAGAGGACCTCTTGGAGGAGATAGTAGGCAGTATATATGATGAATACGACAAAAAATAAAAAAAGAAGGCTATAGGAATGCTATAGCCTCATGGAGATGTAGAAGCGTAAGGAACTTTTATTCCGCAACTACTTCCGCAAACCCAACTCTTCTCGAGACCTTTGTTATTTTTACCTTCACATTATCACCTTTTTTTGTGTCAGGTACAAACACCACAAATCCCTCTACTCTCGCTATTCCGTCGCCTTCTCTTCCTACGTCCTCTATCTTTACGTCGTAGGTGTCTCCAACGCTTAATGGGGCACTTGGCCCTCCTCTTTCTCTACCATACATACTTCACAAAACCTCCTATTCTTTCTTTTTTCTTGATAAAACTTCCTTTCCGAGAAAGTTTTATTTTAGATGATGTAAAGAAAAAGTCGCTTTTTTCTCCACATTACCTATTTTTCATATCTATCTTCCTTATATATAAAGGTTGAAGGTGTGAAACGTTCAGCATTTACTTCACCGCGCTGCCCTTGCCATCCTCTCTTTCTCCTCCTTCTTGCTGATCGAATAGCACTTCTTGTTTTTTGCCGCATTTATTATCTCATCCGCAAGGCATCGCTCTATACTCCTCTTGCTCTTGAATGCACATTTCTGTGCGCCATGTACAATGAATAGCAGCGCCTGGTCTACTTTTCTTTGTGAGGTCACATCCACGGGCTTAGGAACCAGTATGCCGCCAAATCTCAACCTGATTGTTTCTTCCCTCGGTCCCGCGTTCTGGATGGCATCCACAAGCAACTGAACTGGATTCTCCTTTGTATTCTCATAGATCAAATCAAAAGCATTTTTAACGATTTTGTAGGCTTTTAGTTTCTTGCCTGTATTCCGCTGTGTACGCATTAATTTGTTAACGAGCCGCTCCGTCACGCAAACTTTTGATTGCTCGAACTGCTGTTTTGCATGCCGACCTCCACTATGCAGCGCAGACATCGGTTGGAGACTGATGTGCTTTTCCATACCTATGTCTCTTATCTTCACGTCTGCGATGTCCCATTTATCAAATATCTTATCGAACATTTTATTTTTGCTTCACCTGATGACCTTCTCCTTCTTCCCTTTTATCAATTCATCTAACGAAATGTCTGTTACTGCCACTACCTTGAATCTTACACCCGAAAGGTCCCCATACGACCTTCCTTTTCTTCCTCCCATTCCCACGATCAATACCTCGTCATGCTCGTCTATATACTTTATAGCACCATCACCAGGACAAAAAGCAGTCACTTGCTTTCCATTTTTGATCAATTGAACACGAACACACTTCCTTATTGCGGAGTTCGGCTGCTTCGCCTCTATTCCCACCTTCTCCAAAACAATCGCCCTTGCCATGTGTGCGCCCTCTAAAGGGTCTGCTTTTTTAGCCGAATTCAATGCTCTACGAACAAAGTCCGTGCTCTTCCACCTGAACTTCTTTCTTATCTTCTTTGCCTTTCTTGCTGCGTATATCCCTCTTCCCATAACCTTTTTGCTCCTAAGAAAGTTTTATTTTATTACCACGTTGTCTATATTTTTATTTCTTTTCATCAATAATTTTACCATTTTTATCTTCTCACCGTTCTTTCCAATTGCAATGCCCTTGTCCTTATTGAAGACTTCCACGTATGCGTAACTTTTGTCATCTTTTGTCAGCAGCTCTATACTCTTCACAGAAGCTGGGCGAAGCAGATTCTCAATGAATTCCTTTATATCTGTGGAATGTTCCACAAGTTCTATTTCCTTCCTTATCAATTTTTTTGCCTTATTTATGTTAGAACCGCCTTTACCGATTGCTAAGCCCATGTCTCCCTTTTTTACCACCATTATCACTTTATTCGCCTCGTTATCCACCACGCAATCCTTGACTCCCGCACCCGTAAGACTCTCGAATATCCCTATGCACCTTATTCCTTCGGTGTCCAGCTTTACGGTCAACTTCAATCCCCACCTACGTTTTTAGTTATCTTCTCTTTTGACTGAACGTTATAGGACAGAAGCCGTAAAATTTCTGACCCGCCGGTATCAATAATACATAAAGATGCAATAGGATGTGGTTTCCTGCATGCCAGCCCGAGTTCGAGGCTACTGGCAGGATATTCATAAAAGATGATATTGTTATTTTCTCCTTTAGCTATTTTGTTAAATTCATCTTTTATCCATTCAGGGCAATTAGAAGCATGAATGACCGCTTTTGCTTGATCTTCATCCCCTCTGAGCGATTTTAACACCTCTCTTGACCCTATACGCACTTTACCGCTGTTTATTACCCTTTGTAATTCCCTGTTCACATCCGAGAACTCATCCGACGACTTTCTTTTTCTCATCTTACCTTGCCACCAATTCTATTGCTCCGGTTCCCAATTTTATGGGCTGACCCACAATCACGTTCTCTGTAACGCCTTTCAGCTCATCCGTTTCTCCATGTATAGCAGCCTCCAGTAGATTATCTACCGTGACCTCAAAAGCGGCTCTTGAGAGCACTGATGCTTTTCCTCCTGCTAATCCATGCCTTCCTATTTGCTTTACTTCTCCATCCATCGTCATTGCATCTGCAATTAACATTACATGGCGGGCATCCACATCCAATCCTTGCTCTTCTAAGGTGCCCATCATCTCCTCGATTATCGCATTACGGGCTGCTTCTATCCCCAATACATCTGCTATTTCTGCTATATTATTCGTGGTTGTTCTACTGAAATCTACGCCTTCAATCCTCATCACTTTCTTTAATGCCGAGCCTTCCGTGTACAGCATGTATTCCCCATCTGCGTCTTTCCTCACTATCGCCCTCTTTATCCCCTCTATCCCCTTCACCAGCGTGTTCGACACCTTCTCCTCAAGCCTTAACAGCTCGTGATAGAACTTATTCTGCACCTGTATTCGCAATTTACCATCCTCAGTCGCTTCTACAAGTCCCCCTGCACCTATGCTCTTTAACTTTTCTTCTACTTCCTCTCGTTCGATGTGCCTCCTCTTCAATTCCCTCTCCTTCAGTGAAACCCACACAGACATATCCTCGGTGGATGCTTCTACATTACCTAAATCTCTAATATACGTCTCTTCTATTTCCATTGTTAACTCCTCTGCCTTGTTTCTATCTGCTGCATATTCTCCCTCCAACTTTATCTTCATTGCCGGGGTAGATGGTTTCTTCCGCGCATCCACTATTTCTATTATCCGTGGTAAACCGAGCGTAATATATATCGCACCGACACCGGCATAATGGAAAGTCCGCAGCGTCATCTGTGTCCCTGGCTCGCCGATGGACTGAGCCGCAACTATCCCCACTGCTTCCCGAGGTTCCACCTTTGCTTTTTCGTATCTCTCCACGACTTTATTTAAAATCTCATCCAGCTTTCTCCTACTTAGCTTATTCCTCACAGCCCTTAACTTCTTCCTCAATTCCCCTTTTATGCGCTCAGGTAGCTTGCTTTTATTCACTTTTAGCTCTATATCTCCAAGTTTTACTTCTCCTTCCTCCCCCCTACCCTGCATCATCATTATATCTCTGGCGTATTCCTCCTCTATCTGCATCCCTAACAATTCATCGAACTCAATGGTTAGCTCTGCCGGTATAAACTCCTCTTTTATTTGCTCTACTATCTCCTCCTCTATTCCTGCTCTTACCAATTCTTCTGCTACTTCTTCCTTCTCTTCCGCTGTTAATACCCTTCGCATATTCTACGCTCCTACTTCTGCTCCTGTCGCCTCTCTTATTATTTCGTCTATATCTACAACTTTCCCATACTCGCCTTTTGATGGGTCTACGCTATCTTCGCCGTATTTAAATTGCACGATTGTATCCCTCGTCTCTCTGACTGTCCCGTCGTTCTTCACCTCGAGGTCTTGTAAAGCGTTGATAAGTCTCCTCTGGAAGTATCCACTCTGAGAAGTACGGACAGCGGTATCTACCAATGCCTCCCTCCCACCAACAGCGTGGAAAAAGTATTCTGTTGGTGATAAGCCGTCTTTAAAAGACGCTCTTACGAAGCCGTGAGCATCTGCGCTGAGATCACCGGATTTAAAGTGAGGCAAAGTTCTCCCCTGGTACCCCCTCCTTATCCTCTCGCCCCTAACGGATTGTTGCCCGACACATGCAGCCATTTGCGTTAGATTGAGCATGGAACCACGTGCTCCTGACTTTGCCATAAGCACAGCTGCGTTTTCTATGCCAAGATACCTCTCTGCTATGTCCCCTGCCTCGTCTCTTGCACGACCAAGTTCCTGCATAATTAATAGTTCCAGTGTCTCCTCCAGCGTCCTTCCAGGTAAAGCCTCGAGTTCTTCTGCTTCATACGCCCTTATCAACTCTTCAACTTTGTGCTCAGCTTCACGCACCGCTTCTTCCCTTATCTGCTCCTCTCCCTCCTTCGGTATATCCTCATCGCTTATACCAAAGCTGAAGCCTGCGTGCAGGATATAATTAATAGCAAGGCGAGAAGCATCATTAATAAACTTTTTCGCAGCTTTTTCACCATATTGCCTGAAAATTCTGTCTATTATTATCCCTTTGAACGAGCCTATTGCGGCTTCATCTATTACGCCACTTATTAATTCTCCTTCTCTTATTATAACATCATTTATCCTACCTCGAAATTGTAAATTCAATCCCTTTGGTAAAATCATACTGAATATTTGTTTCCCTGTCCAATAAGGCGCTTCCGCAGGCTTTCCTAAATCATCAATATCTATCTTACGCAACAGCGCCAGCACTTCTTCGCGCTCAAACTTCTTTTCCCCCCACGTAAGCAAAAACAAACCCGTGATGTAATCATGGATGCCGCCTATAATAGGTCTGCCAAATCTGGGCGATATTATGTTGCGCTCTACCGCCATCAGGATCCTTGCTTCTGCCCTTGCTTCTTCGGTCTGCAAAACGTGGAGATTCATCTCGTCTCCATCGTAATCCGCATTGTAAGGAGGGCAAACGGTAGGATTCAGTCTGAAAGTCTTACCCGGCATTACACGCACTCGGTGTGCCATTATACTCACTCTATGCAGGGAAGGCTGTCTGTTGAACAACACAATATCCCCATCACGGAGATGTCTTTCTACCTTCCACCCGATGTCGAGCTCGTCTGCTAACATCCCGTAATTGATTTCGGTTATTTTCACTTTTTTTCCATCCGCTCTTCTCACGTAATTCGCACCGGGGTGTCTTTTCCCTCTCCTCACCGTTTCTCGCATGGATTCGAGGTTTCTTTCAGTCACGTTAACGGTAATCGTCAACTCTTTTGCTATCTCTTCGGGCACGCCAACTTCGTCTATATCTATGTCGGGATCAGGGGAGATAACCGTTCGAGCGGAGAAATTCACTCTTTTACCTGATAATGAACCTCTGAACCTACCTTCTTTTCCTTTTAATCGCTGCTCCATCGTCTTTAGTGGTCTACCGCTCCTGTGCCGCGCAGGTGGTAGCCCCGGGATTTCGTTATTGAAGTAGGTGCTCACGTGGTACTGAAGAAGTTCCCAAAGGTCCTCTATTATCAATTGTGGCGCACCAGCATCTCTATTCTCCATAAATCTCTGATTTATCCTTATTATATCCACCAGTTTATGTGTAAGGTCGTCTTCGCTTCGCTGCCCGCTTTCCAGGGTGATAGAAGGTCTTGCGGTTACTGGCGGGACCGGCAATACGGTAAGGACCATCCACTCAGGTCTTGCACTTTTTGGGTCCATACCGAAAAGGGCTATATCTTCGTCTGGGATTCTTTCAAGTCGTTCTCTCACATCAGTAGGCATTAATCTACGCTTCTTCTCCTCTTCATCTATCTCTATGTAAGTGGTGGGCTTATCATATTTTATGACCTTTTGATGCTCCCCGCAATACATGCATACAGCGTTTTTCACCGCCTCTTTAAACACCTGTTTTACTACGTCGCCTACATCTGCTTGCTTCTCTTTTTGCCTTTCTATCTCTGCTAAAAACCTTTTCTTTTCCTTTTCTTCCAGTAAAACCCTGCCACATTTCCTGCATGTCGCACTCAGCATTCGGTATATCAATTTAGCATACCCTACATGTATAACAGGCGCAGCAAGCTCGATGTGCCCAAAATGCCCGGGGCATTCGCCCATTCGACCGCCACAGGTTTTGCATCTCAAACCCGGGTCAATAACCCCAATTCGCTGGTTCACCAATCCCATCTCTATTGGAAAGCCGTCTTCACCATAAGTATCAGCGGTGATTATCTTCGCAGCGCTCATCCTTCTTATCTCCGTTGGAGACAGCAGTCCAAATTTTATTCCTTTTATCCTCTTCGTTCTCATTTTATTTAGCTTCAGACAGCCTCCTCTAATTCCAATCTCGGTGCAATACACAGCACCTTCATTTCATCCAGGAGCAACTTAAACGCGTAACTCATCTCTACCGGATATATATCTGTATCCGCGCCACAATTTGGGCAATACGTTGTGCCTGTTTTTCTGTCTACTGTGGCAATCATGCCGCAATTTCCACATACCAGCTCAACAACGCGGTCAGACTCATCCAATAGTCTGTCCTTTAGCGATATCGCAGCACCATAACCTATAAGAACGTCCCTTTCCATCTCCCCAAAACGGAGACCACCTTCTCTTGCCTTACCTTCTGTTGGTTGCCTTGTTAAAATTTGCACTGGACCTCTTGCACGCGCATGCATCTTAGCTGATACCAGATGGTACAACTTCTGATAATACACAACACCAATAAAAATTTCTGCCTTTATTCTCTCTCCCGTTGTTCCATCATACATCACTTCCGTACCGGCGGGGGAGAAACCAGCATGCGCAAGTGCTTCTCTCAAGTCCTTCTCTGGTTCACCGGAAAAAGCAGTTCCATCTATTCGTCTCCCTTCCAACGCACCCACTTTTCCGCCTATCATCTCGAGCACATGTCCAACGGTCATTCTTGAAGGAATGGCATGTGGATTTATGATCATATCAGGAATGATTCCGTCCTCAGTAAATGGCAGATCCTCAGGCGGCACGATTAGTCCAATCACTCCCTTCTGACCATGTCTTGATGCGAACTTATCCCCTACCTCCGGTATCTTCTGGTCTCGAACACTGATCTTAACCAATCGCCTGTTGCTACTCGATTCCATAAGTACAACTGAATCAACTATCCCACGTTCGTTAGAGCGAGTACAAATAGAGGTATCTCTTCTTTCCAAAGGGCTCAAAAGCTCTGTGGTTTCCTCTAAGAACCTTGGCGGGCTTGTCTTCCCTATCAACACATCATTCGGTGCTACTTCCACCTCCGAATTTATTATTCCATCTTCGTCAAGTTGACTATACGCATCATGGCTCCTCACACCCACAATCTCCGTATCCGGTATCTCAAACCTGTCTTCCTCGCCTCCCGGATACCTCCTTTCTTCTCCTTCATAGGTTCTGAAGAAATGACTCCTTCCCAATCCTCGGTCTATCGCAGCGCGGTTTAAAATCAATGCGTCTTCCATATTATAGCCTTCATAGCTTAAGACCGCAACGACAAAATTCTGCCCCGATGGTCTTTTGTCATGCAAAATAAGGTCGGCAGTCCTCGTTTTTACTATTGGCTTCTGCGGATAATGCAAAAGATGTGTTCGGGTATCAGCACGAGTTTTAAAGTTCGCAGCGAGCAGTCCTAATGATTGTTTCAACATAGCACAGCCCATCGTGTTACGAGGTGATGAATTATGGTCAGGATAAGGTATCAGCCCTGCAATGATGCCCAATATCAAAGATGGGTCCACTTCCAGATGCGTATATTCGTCTCTATCAGCTTTTGTTAAATCCTCTTCGTTTAATGCTATCAGTGCATTTTCTTCCTCCTCCGCGTCCAAATACTCGATCACCCCTTCCTTTACCAAATCCTCAAATTCCATTTCGCCATTTCTCAGTTTTTCGATGTGCAATTCTGTGACCAAAGGTTTTCCCTTCTCTACTATTATAACCGGTCTCCTCGCCCTTCCCCGATCGGAATTTATTATGATGTCTCTTCTGTCCCTATAATAGGCAATGTTCACTTGATTCGATATTTCTCCCTTTCTTCTCTTTCTTCTCACTCCGTCCACGAACCTTTCAGGCTCAGTAGAAAAGCCGATGAAATCACCGTTCACGAACACGCGAGTCCTGATTTCCGCATCTATCTGCAAAGAGCGAGCAGGGGGGATAACACCGAGCTCATATAAAGTGCTTTTAAAACTCTCATGGTCTATGCCCACGGATAATTCAACCATCTGCGAAAAATTCTTTACCAACCCGCAATTGGGTCCTTCCGGTGTCTCAGTTGGACAAATTTTACCCCATTGTGTGGGATGCAGGTCACGAGCTTCAAAATGCGGCTGAGCTCTTGAAAGAGGGGAAATTATCCGTCTCAGATGGCTGATGGTAGCCACATAATTGCTCCTTTCCAATAATTGAGAAACGCCTGCTCTACCTCCCACCCAGTTACCGGTTGCCAATGCGTGCAATAACCGCTCAGTGAGCACATCTGACCGAATCGCGGTTGCAATCTTCAGTTCTCTGCTTCGCATATTTGCGCGCTCCAGTTGATACCTCATATCCCGCATCAATTTGGTAAATGAGACCCTGAAAAGGTCTTCCATCAGGTCGCCCGCAAGTTTCAACCTTTTGTTTGCATAATGGTCCTTGTCATCCTCTCCTCTCCTTCCCAGAGAAAGCTCATAGCATGCCTCTGCCATTCTCCCAATGAAATGCGCCTTCGCTATCCGGTCATCAAGATGAGGAAGGAAATAACGGTCAAAGATATAATTTATGCGCTTCTCTCTATATTCCCTTGCCTGCGTGGGTGCGACTTTACGACCCAGTGTAGATATCGCATCCTCCTGTGTATGCACCTCGCTCTCTTCTATGTTCTCACGGATGTACTTTTCTATTTGTGGGTCATCAGAGACGGCTTTCAGTATCTCCTCGTCGCTTTCGAGCCCCAGAGCGCGCATGAGCGTTATGAATTCTATTTTTCGGGCTACTGCGGGGAAAGAGACCTCAAGTATGCCCTTTTTATTTATTCCTACTCTTATTGGGACTCTGAATCCATGTTTCAAGGAAAAAACCTTTGAAAGCACGCTTTTATTTCCGTATTTCTCTTCGAAATTGACAAATATCCGGTTTGGTGCAAGGTCTTCCAGCGTTATTATCACATGCTCTGAGCCATTTATGATAAAGTAGCCCCCGGGATCAAGGGGGTCTTCGCCTTTTTCAATCAACTCTGACTCTGAAAGCCCGTAAAGGTTACATCTCTTTGATTTCAGCATGATGGGGAGCTCGCCGATTTCAACTTCTTTCTCCTCTTCTTCCTCTTCTATCTCTCCGTTTTCGTATTTCCTCACTATCTGCATGTCCAGGTATAAAGGTGCAACATAGTTCAGATTCCTTAATCTTGCCTGTGAAGGGAAAATTGATTCATAAGAGCCATCCGCTTCCCTTGCCTTCGGATTGCCCACGCTTATCTTTCCAAACTTCACTCCCAATTTATACTTCCCTTTTTCGTCTTCTCCCCCGATAGAAGTTTCTATACCGGTATATGGCTGCTTAT
This sequence comes from Methanosarcinales archaeon, assembly GCA_025464645.1. Lineage (GTDB taxonomy): Archaea > Halobacteriota > Syntropharchaeia > Alkanophagales > Methanospirareceae > QMVO01. The sequence continues at coordinate 6,523 of JAODGF010000025.1, read as the reverse complement.
CGCTATCTGCTGGTCTAAACTCGTCTATTATTCTTTGCATGCCGTGCTCGAGGAAGTAATTGAACGAGTCGAGCTGATGCTGTGCTATTTTTTCTCTTTTAAAATACGCTTTTGAAAGAACATCCCGGTCTAACATATTGTTTGCACCCTCCTTATTCGGTAACCAATCGGTAAGATATATATTTTCCTGCTATTCTACTTTGCCGCGTTATCTTCACGACATCGCCCACCTCTGCTTTTATCTCTTTTATAACCGCGTCAGATATTTTAATCTTGGGAATTTGTTCCTTTTTTATTTTATACGTATCCAAAAGCTCCTTTACTTCGCTCTCTTCCATTATTTCGTGCTTGGGCACTAACTCGTGTTCAAGTATCTTTCCTTTCTTCATCGCTATTCCTTAACGGGCTCGACGGGATTTGAACCCGCGACCGACGGGTTAAAAGCCCGCTGCTCTACCTTTCTGAGCTACGAGCCCTTCTTAATAGATATCTTTTCAGCATCTCAAGAGCAGCATCAGCTGCCTCGCACTTGTTCCCCTCCCTATCCCCATGGAAGATATGCTTCTCGTGATACACGTAATCTTTTGTTGCCAATGCTATATAAACTAACCCGACAGGTTTATCCGGTGTTCCTCCGGTAGGTCCTGCAATGCCGGTGGTTGCAATTCCAACATCGCTTCCCAGTAGCGAACTCACACCTTTCGCCATCGCAACCGCGCATTCGGCGCTTACTGCACCTTTTTCTCTCAATATGTGTCCAGCTACCCCCAAAATTTTTTCCTTCACTTCGTTCGCATACGCGATTACACCGCCTTTATAATAGTCCGAGCTGCCTGAGACGTTTGTTATCCTATGCGATACCAATCCACCGGTGCAAGATTCCGCGGTGGAGATACTAAGCCCCCTTTTTCTTAGCTCATCCCCGATTTCTTCTTCTATCATTGTCATCTTCATCCTTTTCCTTCCACTGCAAGAAATTGCAATACGGGCAGCCAAAATCCCATGCGCGCTTCCCTTTCTTTATTATCTTTAACTTAAACATAAAAGGATGTTCATCGCATTTATTCTCAGTCACAAGCACCCTTCCGCTCTTTGGCATTGGCAAAGAGAAACTACAGGCAGGGTAATTACTGCAGCCCACAAATCTATTACCTCGCTTAGACCTCATCAATAAAAGATTAGAGCCACATTCAGGGCATGTCCCTACGATTTTATCCATCCTCAGGGCTTCTTTAAGTGATTTCGCCATCTCCTCGCGGTTCTTCATCATCTCCTCGAAGACCGCTCTCAGCATCTTTCGTGAATCATCCGCAACTTCCTTTGGCTTCCGCTTTCCCACACTTATCTCGTCCATCTCCTGCTCCAGCGTTTTTGTCATCTCCGGCTTCGTTATCAATGTTGCATATTTCTCCAACGAATCAATGAGTGCAAATGCCTTTTCTGTGGGTTTAACCGGATTGCCCTGCACATACTCACGTTCATATAACTTCCCAATTATCTCATGCCTCGTGCTCTTTGTGCCAAGCCCAAGGTCTTCCATCTTTTTTATTAGCCCCGCTTGTGAAATCCTGTTCGGTGGCTTTGTTTCCTTCTCCACGATTTCTATGTCCACAATTTCCAATTTCTCACCCTCTTTTAACTCTGGCAGTATCAACTCTTCCTTTTTCTGATAGGGATAGACAGCAAGAAAGCCCTGCTCCTTCAGTTCTTTTCCTTTTGCTTCTAATGTTTCCCCGCCTGCCTCTATCTTCACTTCTGTATCCTTCCATTTTGCTGCATCGGAAAGCGTAGCTAAAAATCTCCTTACCACAAGTTCGTATATCTTCCACGCATCCTTCTCTATTTTCTCTTTAGATGCTTCTGCGACCGGGTGTATAGGGGGATGGTCAGTGGTCTTCTTTTTACCCGCAGTTGGCTTTAATTTCTTCTTCTTTGATATTAGCTCGGCATATTCACCGAATTCTTTGTTCCCCAGAAACATCTTCACCAACGCCTTTAAATCAAGCGTGTCGGGATACGTGGTATTATCAGTGCGATGATAAGAGATGAGACCGCTCAAGTATAAGCTCTCTGCGATATTCATTGCACGTTTTGGCGAATACCCGATAGAGGATGCAGCTCTTAAAAAACCGGTGGTATCAAAAGGAGCAGGTGGCTTCTCATTCCGCAACTTCGTCTTCACGCCATGAACCCATCCCTCTTCAACCGCTTCTATCCTCGATTTTATCTCTTCGACTTCTTCTATCTCCCAAAACTTATGCTTTTCATGCGTTACCACAAAAATCTCGCCCTTCCCCGTCTTTAATTTCGCATGTAGTTCCCAGTATTTGCGGGGTACGAATTTCTCTATCTCTTTTTCCTTCGCCACCAGCAGAGCAAGCGTAGGAGATTGCACACGTCCAACAGAAAAGAACCCGTCACCCAACCGATTTGCAGATAAAGAAATGAACCTTGTCAGAGATGCACCCCATATCAGGTCTATTATTTGTCTTGTCTCGGCAGATGCCGCCAGGTTATAGTCAACTTCACTTCTCGCCGCGAAGCTTTCTTTTATATCTTTCTCGGTTATTGCACTGTATCGCATCCGGTCAACTCTCAAAGCAGGATTTACTTTTTTGATAGTTTTGAGTGCTTCAACACCTATTAACTCACCTTCTCTGTCGTAATCAGTTGCAATGGTTACAGTATCGGCATCTTTTGCTATCTGTGCCAGCGCTTTAACTATGTCCTTTTTTAATGCAATCGCTACTATTTTGGCGTCTATCAGCTCAAAAGGGTCCACCTTGCTCCAATTATTATATGTGGTTGGGAAGTCCATGCGAAAAACATGCCCGCTTAGTCCTACAACTACCTTTCCATCGAACTCATACGTATCTATATTACCTATCTTTTTGAGCTTTGCTTTGCCATTCGATAGAATCGTTGCGATTTTTTTCGCTGTTGTTCCCTTCTCCGTGATTATATAGTGCATTGCGTTTTGCCCTGTCTCATTCGATTTAATTTATCTTTTCGCATTTTGTTTTGTATAGCTCGATAGTAACCCTTTCCTTAAAAAGAAAGCTCTTTAAAAAAAGGTACATTTTAGATTAAATTAGATGGAAAAGAATCAAGAAAATCCCTGTATAAGGGTGGCTTTATTATATGAGCAACTCGAATCTAAGGAAGTAAGATGCGAAACTTGTGAGAGGTTTTGCAAAATTGGATTAGGCAAGTTAGGATTCTGTAAAACACGGCGGAATCTCGATGGGAAACTCTATACTCTGGAATACGGTGATATTTCTTCTATGAGTGCGAATCCAATAGAAAAGAAACCCTTTTTTCACTTCTTTCCAGGCAGCAAAGCATTAACGGTTGGCAGTTACAGCTGCAATTTCTCCTGCCCCTGGTGCCAGAATTGGAACATTAGCAAATCCGTTCCAAACCCCGCAAGGAGTAATTATGTATCTCCGGAAAGATTCGTGCAAATGGTGAAAGAGGCAGGATGCCAGGGAACTTCTATATCCTTTAACGAGCCCACTTTGCTTCTTGAATACTCGCTTGATGTTTTTGAACTCGCAAAAAAGGAGGGCTTTTATAATACATACGTGACGAACGGCTACATGAGTGCTGCTGCACTGAGGTTGCTGGTGGAGCATGGATTAGGTGCAATGAATGTGGATGTAAAGGGCTGTGCGAAAGCGGTGAAGAAATACTGTGGTGCCGATGTTGAGCTTGTGTGGCGGAATATAAGGGAAGCGAAGAGCAAAGGAGTTCATATTGAGCTCACTACGCTTATTATACCAGGAGTGAACGAAGATGAGGAATGTTTGAGGAGTATAGCATCGAGAATCCGGAAGGAAGTAGGTGAAAATACTCCCTGGCATGTAACGCAATATTACCCAGCTTACAAGTCGCTTGAACTCGGTCTTTACAAAGGAAGAACCCCGATTGAAAGACTGGAACATACATGGGAAATAGGAAAGGAAGAAGGCTTGAATTACGTCTATCTCGGTAATGTCCCCGGGCATCCTTATGAAAATACTTATTGCCCGAGTTGCGGCGCGCAGTTAATCAAGCGATATGGATTCGATTTGGTTAGTTATCGAATTACTGCGGGTAATAAATGTCCGAAGTGCGGGGAATGTATCCCCATAGTTGATNNAGCATACCAGATAGAAGCAATCGTAGATGTAAGAAGATTTCCCACGTCTAAACACAAGCACTTCAAACAGGAGAACCTAAAAGCAAGTTTAAATCAGCGTGGCATAGAATATCATCACGTTACAGAACTCGGTGGCTATCGTAAAGGAGGCTATAAGAAGTATATGGGGACAGAAGAATTTGAGGAAGGTTTGCTTTTCGTTGAAACACTCGGAGCCACAAAAAGAGTGGCAATCATGTGTGCGGAACTTCTGTCCCACAGATGCCATCGCCGATTTATAGCAGATGCGCTTAAACTGCGTGGTCATACTGTTATACATATAATAGACGCGAAGAGGAGTTATGAACACAACGGGAGAAAGGATAAACATGGGAGCAGGACTTTGGATGAATTTTATGTCAATTCCGGAGAAACATAAGGAAGGAGCAAAAAAGCATTACAAATGTGCCATACTCACGATAAGCACCTCTAAATACTGGAAGAGGGAAAAAGGTGAAGAACATATCGGCGATGAATCAGGCGAAATAGCAAGAGAGCTTGTGACGAAAAGCGGGCATGAGGTGGTTTATTACGATGTTGTACCAGATAGGGAAGATAAAATATATGAAGGCATATCAAAAGCTTTGAGCTCTGATGCTGAGTTCGTCATTACGTCCGGCGGCACAGGGCTGACAAAAAGCGACATTACAATAGAAGTTGTATCCAAAATCATGGATAAGGAGATGCCGGGGTTTGGCGAACTTTTCAGGCTGAAAAGTTATAAGGAGGTAGGTACTGCGGCAGTGTTAAGCCGAGCGATTGGCGGTGTAATAAACCAAAAAGCGATTTTTTGCCTCCCCGGCTCACCAGAAGCGGTCAGATTGGCACTAAAAGAGATAATCATGCCTGAGATAGCGCACATAATGAAGCACGTAAGGGAATAAGTGAAACCTTCGCTTCCCCTTCTTTAAGAGCATCACACAAACGCAAATTCTGTTATGGGTATACGAACTATCCCGTTTTCCATGGTTATTTTCTCTTCGTCTGATATTATCACACCATGTTCAGACTGGTATCGTGTAATGGCTTTTTTTATCTGTCCTTCGTCCTTTTTTCCAATGCCCACTTCTACTGGTATTATATCTCCCGTTCCCGTTTGAAGGAGAAAATCCACACCTTCTTTCTCTGGAGCATAAAAAAATCCCGTGGGCATATTACGGGTTTCTTTCATTCTGAAAAAATAGGATGCGATCAGATTCTCTGCTAATATACCTAACATTACCCTATCCCTTATATCATATACACCAAGTTTGAATCTTATTGCAGCATTAATTGATGGGGACAGGAAATAATACTTCCACGGCTTTCTTACGAGCTTGCCAGCACCGCCATAAGGTTTTACACTAAAAACAAGATGAGTCTTCTCCAAAACATCCAAAATGCTTCTGATCAAAGTTGGGGACCTATCTAATCTATCTGCAAGTTTTGCATCCGAAGTGCCACCAGGTTTTTGGAGTGCCAAAAATACAATAACTCTGGATATAGTGTTTCTTGTTTCGGTGCTAAAGGGTTGTAGAGCAAAGATGTCCTTCTCTATAACTCTTTCAATCACGCTGAATATTCTTTCATGAGTATCCATTTGGCTCATGCGTAATCCAAAAGGAAAGCCTCCAAAGCATAAAAAATCCTCCCATTCCTTCTCTACCGGTCGGTCCATGGTTATTAATTTCCTCCTTAGCTCATTTGTGGTTCTTATTCCATCTGCCAGGTTTTTAATCGGGCTAAAAAGCAATCCCCTTATACTCGGAGTCATTCCACTTGGTGGAAAAAACTTATGTTTTAAAATCATGTATTCAGAAAAATTCATTGGAAACATAATCTCTCTTTTCGCTCTTCTGGCAACATCCACGCTAAGCTCTAAGTTTAAAGCGGAAGACCCCGTGACAATTATGAAAACCTTCTTGCTTTGATCATAAACAATTTTTACCGCTTGTCCCCAATCTTTGTCAAAGTGAGCTTCGTCAACGAATATAAAAATCTCTCTGTCCAGATTTACTAATGATGTTCGGTGAATTTCTTGGATAAAGACATTGATAACATCCCTTATTCTTCCGCCCAGATATGTCTTTAACTCGTCTGTCGAGAAATAAAGAATTCTGTCTTGTTCTATTCTCTTCTGACCCCAAAGATAATTATAAATCTGAAAAAGAATCGTGGTTTTTCCAACACCTCTTAAGCCGGGCAAGATAATGAGTCTGTTCTCAACATCGCCCGCTAAAAAATCTTCTACATATTTTTTAATCCTGAGATATACTCTCCTGTATCGTAGCCTCTTGCCGTCTATTTCCGTATAACTTCTTGCTAACGTTGGTGCTTCAGCCAACTTAGCAAAAATGTATCTTA